>JBJOKO010000107.1:0-8410 GCA_046046035.1 Bacteroidota bacterium
CAAGAATTGCTAGAGGATAAAGTATTCTATCGCTACCCAGAAGAGAACAATCAATAAAATGATTTTTCTTTTTCAGAAATATTAAAGATGGCTTCGTGCCATCTTTTGTTGTTTTATACGCTTTACTCATTTGTTGACCGGAAAGAAAATATTAGTCGGAATAACGGGCAGCATCGCTGCTTATAAGACTGCCTGGCTCGTAAGATTGCTCATACAATCTGGGGCTGAGGTAAAAGTCGTAGTTTCGAAAAGTGCACTTGAATTCATTACTCCCCTAACCCTTTCAACCCTTTCCAAAAATCCAATCTATTCAGACTTCACCGAAGATGGAGACAGAGGCACTTGGACAAACCATGTAGCATTAGGATTGTGGGCCGACTTGATGATTATCTGTCCTGCATCAGCCAACACTCTAAGCAAAATGGCACAGGGGCAAAGTGATAATTTTCTGCTGACTACTTATATGTCCGTTCGATGTCCCGTATTTGTCGCTCCAGCAATGGATCACGATATGTTTTTGCACCAAGGAACCCAGACGAATATTCAAAAACTGCGCGACTTTGGTCATACTATCTTGGAACCAAAGGAAGGAGAGCTTGCAAGTGGACTAATTGGAAAAGGTCGAATGACTGAGCCAGAGGATATTTTCACCAAAATTCTAGCTCATTTCCATCCAAATTTACCTCTATCTGGAAAAACCGCTCTCGTCACTGCAGGTCCAACTTACGAGATGATAGACCCTGTAAGATTCATAGGTAATTTTTCTTCAGGTAAAATGGGATTTGCCATAGCTGAGGCCTTAGCAAACCTAGGCGCCAAGGTCAAACTTATCACCGGCCCAGTAAGCATCGCTACTTCCCATCTCGGAGTTGAAACGATCAAAGTAAAAAGTGCGGATGAAATGTTTGCTGCTTGTCATGCAAATTTTAAAACAACAGATATTGCAGTGCTAGCAGCTGCAGTTGCGGACTACAAACCCGCATCACAGGCGAATGAAAAGATAAAAAAGAAAGATGCAGCTCTGCATATTGACCTTGTACCAACCATAGATATAGCAGCTGCACTCGGAAAAGAGAAACAATCACATCAAAGAATCGTAGGTTTTGCATTGGAAACAGTTGACGAAGAGTCAAATGCGATTGATAAAATGAAACGCAAGAACTTTGACATGATAGTATTAAATTCGCTGAAAAATGAAGGAGCCGGTTTTGGGACTGATACAAATCAAATCACCCTCTTCTGGCCTGACAATAAAAGGAAAGAATTTGGGTTGAAATCAAAGGCTGAAGTAGCCCAAGATATCACTCAAGAAATTGTGAAGATGTTATAATTACATGAAAAAAATTATCTGCCTCCTTTCCGCGCTTTTTGCAGTAGCAATTGGCAATTCACAAGAATTAAACTGCAACGTTACTGTGGTTCAACCGCAGGTAATCCTATCTGACGCTTCCATTTTCAAAACAATGGAAACCACTATTGAAGAATTTGTAAATAACAGGAAGTGGAGCAAAGATGACTGGAGTCAGAACGAACGAATCGATTGCACCATGCAAATTACGATCGAGTCTCAGCCAAGTCAGCGCCAGTTTAAGGGTAGTATACAAGTCGGAAGTAGTCGCCCTGTTTACAATTCTGACTACAAAACTCCATTGCTCAATGTAAACGATCGCGATTTTGAATTCACATTTCAAGAAAACACACAAATTCAGTGGAGCAATGATCAACACCGTGATAATCTAAGTAGCATAATTGCATTTTATGCGAATCTAATCCTTGCAACAGACTATGATAGTTTTGCTATGGACGGCGGCAATGATCATTATTTAATTTGTCAAACTATAGTTAGCAATGCACAAAGTGCTGCTGAATCTGGTTGGAAAGCAAATGAAAAGGGACAACAAAACAGATATTGGTTAGTTGAGAATTTACTTTCTCAAACTTTCCGTCCTTTAAGAGAGTGCATGTACAAATACCATCGTCAAGGCATGGACAAAATGTTCTTGGACTTAAAAGCCTCTCAAAAAGTAATGTCGGATGCTGTAATTGCGCTACTCGCAGTTCACCAGATTCGCCCAAGTTCCTACAATATGCAGGTATTTTTCTACGCTAAAGGCGATGAAATAATAAAAATCTTCAAGCCTCTTACCCTTGAAGAAAAACAGCCCATTTATGAGGCACTGAAAAGACTTGATCCTGGAAACATCTCTAAATACGATAAAATGATGAACTGATTTTAGCTATCTATGAACCAATATTCCAAGGGAACCGAAATCCCTGTTCTTGAATCATTGCGAGGTTTTGCAGCGACTTCAGTTTGTTTATATCATTTCATTTGCACCACCACTGACTACGTTCACAATGAGCGTGTATTGGGCTTATTTTCTCTTGGAGAATATGGGGTTCATCTATTCTTTGTAATTTCTGGTTTTATCATCCCGTGGTCTATGTATCGCGCGGGGTACGAAATAAAACACTTCTTCACTTTCCTTTGGAAAAGATTACTCCGTCTTGAACCGCCATATCTTGTATCTGTTATTGTCGCGAGTATTCTTCTTTTGTTAAGACTGCATTTTTACGGAAGCACAGGTAAAGGTGAATTAACAGGCGAAAGGCTTCTGTTACACTTAGGATATTTAGTTCCGTTTACAAATGACCATAGACTTTGGATCAATCAGGTCTATTGGACTTTAGCTGTAGAGTTTCAATATTACCTAGCCATGGCTCTTCTTTTCATCCCCATTGCTCGAGGTAATATTTGGGTCCGAATAAGCATATATGCAGCATTTATTCTTGCTTCATTCTTTCAAAAACATGCTTTCCTGCCCGTTTGGCTACCTATTTTCTGCATCGGAATTCTACTCTTCCTAGACTATATAAAACGAATTTCAAAAACCGAGTTTTGGATTGTCAGTGCAGTTATGTTCGCTATAACAATATGGCGAATGCCGTTTGGTGCTTTGTTATACACTTCTCTTGGCTTCATCATGATATATAAGTTCAAAGACTTTAATACAACTATTGGTAATTTTCTGGGACACATCTCCTACTCTTTCTATCTATTTCACCCGTTAATTGGAGGCACAATTATTAATGTATTATCGCATCAGTACAATACCACATTCGAAAAAATAATGGTATTCACTGTGGGCTTTATTCTTACGGTATTCGGATCATATATAATGTACCTACTTGTTGAAAAATGGTCGCGCAGGTTATCTAAAAAAGTAGTTTATTCGAAGTGATAACCTACCTTCGTTTTCTCAAAAGAATAACTGAAATATGATTCGTCATCTCTTAATAACCAACTATGGCTTAATCGAAAAAATCGAGCTAGATCTCGATAAAGGATTAACTGCCATCACCGGTGAAACAGGAAGTGGAAAATCTATTCTTCTTGGTGCATTCAGCATGCTATTAGGTGAGCGTGCAGATAGCAAAGCAATTAAGAACCCAGAATTGAAATGTGTTGTAGAAGGGACATTCAATCTAAAAGGATACGCTCTAAAATCCTTCTTTCAAAAGGAAGATCTCGACTATGATGATAACACTACTATTCGCAGAGAAATAGCGCCCGGTGGGAAATCACGATCATTTATAAATGACACACCTGTTTCCCTTTCTACTCTTAAATCTATTGGAGAAAAGCTTGTAGATATACATTCTCAGCACGAGAATTCTATTCTTGGTGCGCGCGATTTTCAATTCAATATTGTCGATGCTTTCGCTCAAAACGAAAGTCATCTCGCAACATACGCAGAGAAATTTTCATTCTATAAGAAGAAAAAAAATCTATTGGAAGAATTGAAACTCAACGAGGTCAAAATGAAACAAGACCTCGATTACTTTCAATTTCAATTAGAAGAATTATCAAAAGCATCATTAGAAGAAATAAATCAAGAAAATCTTGAGCAAGAGCTGGAAACGCTCACCCATGCAGAAACAATCAAAACTGCATTAAACCAAATAATTGATCTTCTACAAAACGATGATAGCAACGCTATTAACGTTCTTTCCACGGCCAAGAACTCTCTAAGTAAACTCGGCTCATACAACAAGCAGTTAGAAGAATTCGCACAAAGACTTGAAACGTCCATCATTGAGTTGAAAGAACTTAATCGAGAGATTGAATCCTTTGAAGAAGATGTTTCTCTCGATCCCGGTCGTGTTGAAATAGTCCAAGAAAAGCTTAACCAGCTTTATCATCTGCAACAAAAACATCGTATTACTGATGTCCTATCACTCATTGATCTACGCGAGGAAATCGCATTGAAGGTGAGTAACTACTCCAGTATTGATGAACAGATAATCAGTCTTGAAAACGAAATAACATTTTTGAAATCAGAGCTAAACGCGCTGTGCGAAGAATTATCTACTTCAAGACAATTGGCCTCTAAAAAAGTTGCTGAAGAAGTCAAAAGCTACTTCAGGGATTTAAGTTTAGATCATGCTGAACTGCATGTAGAAATCACACCAAGTGAGGACTTCAATGCATTTGGTAAAAATGACATCCAATTCCTGTTTCAAGCCAACAAAGGCGGGCAATTACTTCCAATTCAAAAAGTAGCTTCAGGTGGTGAAATTTCACGAGTAATGTTGGCGATTAAAGCCTCACTATCTAGACATCAGAAACTACCTATCCTCATTTTAGATGAAATAGATCAAGGTGTAAGCGGTGAAGTGGGGAAAAAGATTGGACTCATTTTAAAACAAATGAGTAAAGAGATGCAATTGATTACCATTACTCACTTGCCTCAAATTGCAGGATTTGCAAGTCAGCATTTGAAAGTTTCTAAAACTACGCTTGAGCATACCACTACAACGATGGTGACCTCGTTAAATCAAGAACAGCGTTTAGCTGAAATTGCTGAGATGCTCAGTGGTAAGGATATCACCAAAGCAGCCCTTGCAAATGCAAGGGAGCTACTTCAGTCAAATTAATATTAGAAAGTCAGATCCAATCCTACTGTTGGTAGGATAGGCAATTGATTTACTCGACGTGCTGTAACACGATCGATGTAGAATACATTTTCTCTATTGTAAGCGTTTGTCAATCCTGCGTTCACTTGCATTTCAGCTTTACTCCATTTGAAGTCTTTTCTCACATTGAAATCAAGTCTGTGATAGTAAGGCAAACGTCCACCATTCAAATCACCAAACTGAATTGACAAATCATTGGAATTTGCGGTCAAATAATTAGTGCTTATCCCGTCAGAAGTTCCAGGAGCTTGATAGTATCCTTGAGTTTGGGTAAATGGCAATCCACTTCCCAAGTTCCAACGCATACTCATTTCCCAATCTCGTTTTTTACCGAATTTCTGAGAAGCCACAAAGTTAATATTATGACGGCGATCAAACACAGGATAGTACCATTGATAACCATCCCAACGACGCACTTTTCCAAGAGAATATACAAAGTATAGATAAGTAGTTTTGTGTTCGTATTTCAATACCATATCACATCCTGCAGCCCATCCGCTTTCAATGATGAAGTCCTTCTTCTGCTCATCAGGACGGAAGTAGTTCGCATCATCGTCAGGGAACAATTTGTTTCTATTGGTATTGGTTACTTGACGGAAGTCGCGATAGTAACCTTCAACATTCAGGTTGATCTCTTCAGTCAAGTCAAACTCGAAACCTAGAATGTAGTGAATCGCCTTTTGAAGCGGATTTTTCACTTCTCTCACTTCTAAGTCAGGAGTAGTAAATTCCTTTTGAAGATTAGATGGTCCTGCAAGAAAGCCATAGAAAAGATTTACTACATCTCTATCGCTGTTTGATGCCATCAAATTCTGCGTATAAATTCCCGTTGCCAATTTCAAACGCAAGCGTTCTGTGGCTTTGAACTTCATTCCAAATCGAGGTTCAGGAGAAACAACACGAAGAGATGCATAATTCTGAATTCGAAGACCTGGTTCAATAATGAATCTTCCACGGGTCATTTTGTAGGTCACGAAACCATTCAATTCTGTTGTGCTTTCTGTTTGCTCAATCGATACTCCAAGAGAATTGAAACTATTGAACTGTGTTTTAAAACCAACGATATCGATTCCGTATTTAAGCACGTCATCTTTCATGATGTACTTAAACTCAAGACCAAAATTGAATGTCTTGATTGTATCGGAACGCATGGGCGCATTTTCTTCTTCCAATACAATTCCGTATTTACTTGTAGCGAAGTTACCGCTAATAAGCACTGGAGATCCAGAAGGCACAACAACGAAATTACCCCCGAAACCTGTGTTTGTCCAGCTAAGATTCGACAAACCTTGATAGTCCTTTACTCCATCCGAGAACTGAAAACCAAACAAGTTCAGTTTAGATCCTGTGCTGCCAGAGAAAGAAACTTTACCATACAAGTCGGTATAATAAAACGGCAAACCATCGCCATCATTGACATACGGATAAATGGTTTTTGATGATCTATCCAAGAATGAATTTTTAGCAGAAAGGATATAAGAAATTCCATTTCCCTTTTCACCTGCCTTTTTAAGCGGACCTTCAACGAGCGCGCGAACACCGAAAGGACTTACACCTGCTTTTGCACGTGTCTTTTTCTTGTTTCCATCAATTGTGGTAATATCCATTACAGATGAAATTCTACCTCCGAATTGGGCGCTATAACCACCTGTATATACATCCGCATTCGCAATAATGTCTGAATCAAAAACAGAAAACAAACCTATCGAGTGAAATGGATTGTAAACAATCATCCCATCAAGCAAAATTTTGTTTTGAACTGGACTTCCTCCTCTCACGAAGATCTGTCCTCCTTGGTCACCTGTGCTTACAAAACCTGGTAGAGTTGTCAAGACCTGCACGATATCGGGCTGTCCAATTTGTGGGATACGTTTGATGTCTTGCAAACGAATAGATTCTACAGAAATATTTACGTTTGATTTTTGATCAGCTTTATCGCTGTCAATCTCCACACCACCAAGCTCGTTTACAAATTCTTCAAGTTCAAGATTTAAACTTACAACTGTGTTATTGGAAACAACAACAGGAACTTTCATTTCGATATACTCCGTAGAACGAATCACAAGGGTATAAGAACCTTGAGGAATTTTGGTTAAAGAGTAGTAACCATTGTCATCAGAGGTAGTACCATATTCGGTTCCTTCCAATCCGACACTCACAAAAATTGCTGGCTCACCAGATTCCTTCTTTTTCAAGAAACCACGAACGGATCCTTGAGAAAAAGCCTCAAAAGATGAAAGGCACATGATGGCCGCTAATACGAATAGAAATTTCTTCATTACACAGGTTTGAAAGTCGGACGCGAATGTAATGGAAACGCGGGCTAATGCCACACTCATTCTTCACCAATTCCTTGGATTTGTAGCACTTTCTAAAGGGGACTTTTTAACTAAAATCAATGGACATTTTATTGATTCTGTCAAATAATGATTCTGAAGTCATTTTTTCTCGAAGTCGATCTACAACGATGGGAAAAGCAAATGGGGTAGGCTTTTCAGGATAGGTAATACTAATTTTCTGACTATTAATTCGATGAAGCGCTACTCGTAATCTGTTCATCTCCAATTGATATTGGACTACTTCATCATAAGCTTGTCTAAGTAATAAGTTTTGAGGGTCATAATCTTCAAAGACTTTGAAAATCAACTGACTCGAACTCTGCAGATGTCTATCCTTTACAGGCTCACCGGGAAAACCTTTAAAAATCAACCCTGAGATAGCGGCAATATCTCGAAATCTTCTTTTTGCTAGTTCTGTAGCGTTTACACCGCTCAAGATATCCTTTTCCAAATCTGAGGTATCTGTAAGTGCATTTCCGAGGGCACTTTCTATTTGAATGGGTTGATCCGAGAGTAATTCGAAACCGTAATCATTGTAGGCTATTGAGAACGAGATAGGAAACATTTTTGAGATTCTATAGGCAAAAAGAGAGGCCAGCCCCTCATGCACAAACCTTCCTTCAAAAGGATAAAACAAAACATGAAAACCATCTTTCGATTGAAAAGATTCTATAAGCAATTCATTCTCTTCAGGGACCTTTGATCTTTCGGACTGCAGCGCAAGTATCGGTTGGATTTTGTCCAATTCCGGATCACCAAAAGGATTGCCATGAATAGCCTCACTCAGTTTGCGTCGAAGCATAGTCGACATTTTGGACGAAAGCGGCAGCCGTCCTCCTTGCCATGAAGGTATTTTACCATTTAGATTATCGGATTTCACCGTGTAAGCAGTTAAATCTTTAATCTTCTCTAATCTCAATGGAAGCCCAGCAAACCAAAAGCTGTCTCCAATATTCAAACTAGCTATAAAGCTTTCTTCAATATGTCCAATTGCACCGCCTCGTTTGTATTTAACGCTCATCATCGTATCACCCACAATAGCGCCAATCGACATACGATGACGTCTTGCCAACCTTTGATTTGCAATAAAATAC
>JBJOKO010000108.1:0-8409 GCA_046046035.1 Bacteroidota bacterium
TTTCTCTCCTCCAAAATCTCCAACATCTTGCTACCTACCAAGCCTGTGGCTCCCACTACTGCTACTTTCATTGTTTTGAAATTTGCGCAAAGCTATCTAGAAAATAGCCTGCGGATTAACTGAATATTACCAAAAAAACGAACTGTTGGATTTTTTAACGGTTGAGTCGTATGTTTGAAGAGTAAATGAGAAATACCAAAACCCTTCTTTGCCTCGTCGCTTGCTTGATTTCATTCTTCGGAAAGGCTCAGTTTTCGGACAATTTCAGTGATGGCGATTTTACCTCCAATCCCGCATGGACTGGTTCTACAACCCTATTCACCGTTAACGCACTTGGAAACCTACAGTCTAATGACGTTGCAGCAGGACAGGCTTATATCGCAACTTCTTTTGCTAGCACTTCGCTCGCAGATCGCGAATGGAATTTCTGGATAAAGCAAACTTTTGCTGGTAGCGACAATAATCAAAGCCGCGTGTATCTCGCAGCAAATGGCGATGTGTTAAACTACACAGACACCGGTTCTGCTGGCGTTCAAGGTTATTTTCTCAAATTCGGTGAAGGCGGAAGTGCCGATGCCGTAAAGCTTTTCAGAGATGATGCTACAGGAACTCCCGTTGAAATACTCAGCGGCACATCAGCAGCCATCGCAGCTTCATTCACAGCAAGAATTAAAATAACGCGCGACAATACCGGACAATGGACGCTATTCGCCGATTATACAGGCGGCAGCAACTTCGTTCAGGAAGGTACAACGTCAGACAACACCTATTCTACTTCAACTAATTTTGGTTGGGTTTGCACCTACACCAGTTCAAACGCCGACAACTTTTACCTCGATGATATATACTTCGGAAATATTATTGTCGACACCGAACCACCAGCAATAATCAACGTTACCGCTACTAGCGCATCCAACATTGATGTGCAATTCAGCGAAGCCGTTAGTGCTGCTACCGCAGAAATTACTTCTGCCTATTCCATTCCTGGAACAACAAGTCTTCAGTCTGCAACCCTTGATGGAACAGACCCTTCATTAGTTCATCTCTCTTTTGGAAATGCTATCCCATCAAACACATTGCTAACATTAACAGCAACGGACATTGATGATCTTTTTGGAAACACATTGATTTCACAAAACTTTGATTTCACCTATTTCGTTCCCGCTTCTGCGGGATATCGCGATGTTGTATTCAATGAAATACTCGCAGATCCCTCGCCAGTCGTGGGATTACCTGAAGTAGAATTTGTAGAATTATTCAATACAACTAGCGAGGCTTTCGATTTAGCAAACTGGGGATTCATCAATTCCACTACAGTAAAAATTCTCCCGTCATACATACTTGCACCGAATGAATATGTTATTATCACTGATGCGAATAACACTTCATTCTTTACAAATGCAATTGGAATTGTTTCATTTTCCGCTTTGACAAACGACGGTGATAGTCTTACCCTACTAGATGATAGCGGAGCTCTTATAGACTACGTTTCATACAATTCAGATTGGTATGACACGCCAGAAAAACTCGACGGTGGTTGGACATTGGAATTGGTAAATCCAAATCTTTATTGCCAAAGCAGCGCCAATTGGATGGAATCATCAAACCCTCTAGGAGGCACGCCAAACGCGCAAAACTCAGTTTATAACACTGCACCCGACACAGAGGCTCCTGCTGTTTCATCTTATGAAATTCTTGAAACAGGAATCATCATTGTTTACTTCAACGAAGCAATGGATGTCAATTCTCTTGTAGGTGCTAACATTTCCTTTATCGATGGTCCTGCTGTTTCAAATACCACATGGTATGCGGGAAATCAAGCTTTACTCATCAACACACTGGGCTCATTCGAACCCGGAAATGAGTTTCAACTTGTGATATCCGGACTAAGCGATTGCACTGGTAATCCACTTCCAAGCGATGCTATCATATTCACCATTGGTTATGAAGCAGAGCCGGGCGATATCATTATTACGGAAATAATGGCCGACCCTGACCCCTCGATAGGCGCGCCCGGCGCGGAATACATCGAGTTGTACAACACAAGCGATAAATTAATTGACCTCTCCACACTACTCGTTAATTCAGGCACTTTCACCGAACAAGTACTTATGTCACCCGGAGAATATTTGCTGGTTGCGGATAATAGTGATGCATCATTTTTCTTTACTATAAATAATAAAGCCCTCATGGAAGGCTTCCCTGGGTTGACAAATACAGGAGCGCTTATCTCCTTAAAAAATGCAGACAACCTAGTCATTGACGAAGTAAACTATGCCGATTCATGGTACGGTGATGCAACAAAAGATGAAGGCGGTTGGGCACTCGAGTTGATTAATCCTCTCGATCCTTGCAGCACATCCGACAACTGGACAGCATCCAACGCATCCACAGGAGGCACGCCAGCCGCACAAAACAGCGTGTATGACATCACACCCGATATCACAGCGCCACAAATTATTCAAGTCTTTTCTGGCCCACTTACATTAGTGACTATTCTTTTCGACGAACCTATTAGTGCTGATGTTCTCAGTTCAATTACATGGAATGTAAATGGCGAAGAACTTGTTCCGCTTAGTTCAAGTTTCACCGATGACTCGCGCACTGGAATCTACCTTGAATATGGAGCTGCGGTTCCTGGCACTATTTACAACTTTACCCTTACTGGAGTAGAAGATTGTTGGGGTAATGTGGGTATCGCACTAGCTGGACAATTCGCTTCTCCACAAGCAGCAGAAACTGGTGATATTGTAATCAATGAAATACTCTCAAATCCATTTTCGGATGGCAGCGATTTCATCGAACTTTACAATAGAAGCAGCAAAGTAATTTCACTTGCTGGTTGGGGTTTAGCAACTGAACTTGACGGTGTAGTATTGCCCGTTGATTTGATCACAGAATATCAGTTGGTGCTATTCCCAGGCGACTACATTGTACTCACAGAAGACGCATCAACACTGCCTTCTCATTATCCATTTACCAAGACCAATAAAATTTGGATAATGGAAAACATGCCTACTTACAACAACTCAGAAGGCATAGTAGTGCTGCTAAATAATCTCGCAGAAATTCAAGATCGCGTTGCTTATTCTGATGAAATGCACTTCGCTATTTTAGAAGACTTGGACGGTGTTTCACTAGAAAGACTTGATCCTTTTAGACCATCTACTGATAATACAAATTGGCATTCTGCATCAGCAGCGCAAGGCTATGCTACGCCAGGATATCTCAACTCACAGGCTACAGGAGGAATAATTGCAGAAGAGCACATCACTATCGAGCCATCCACATTTTCTCCTGATAATGATGGATATCAAGACGTGGTAACGATTCTCTACTCCGACGATACACCGGGACTTACAGCGAATATTTTCATTTTCGACAGCAATGGTCGCCAAATAAAACATCTTACTAAAAATGAGTTACTAGGCACCTACAATTCGATAAGTTGGAATGGAACAACAGAAGACAATACGCTTGCACCAATTGGGATTTACATCATTTACTTCGAAGTATTTTCTACCGATGGTAATACGCAAAGCTTCAAAAAAACCTGCGTGTTAGCGCATAAACTCGACTAATGTACATCGTCAAAACACCTGAAATGCTTCAACCTCTAGTGAATGATCTCCTTTGGAGCGTTCACACTTTTGAGAAAGAAGTTTTCATCACGTTTGACGATGGCCCTACCGATATTATCACCGATCAAGTGCTCGATATCCTCGCAGAATACGAAGCCAAGGCAACGTTTTTTTGTTTAGGAAAAAATGTAATCGCACACCCTGAAATCTACGAGCGATTACAAACTGCTGGTCACACCATCGGCAATCACACCTTCGATCATCCGAATGGTCGCAAAACGGGGCATTTCAAGTATTTGAGAAGTGTAGCACTCGGAAGAAAAGAAATCAAATCCTCATACTTCCGTCCACCTTACGGACAGATTACCAGAGCACAAGTAAGTGCATTAAAAGGAAAATACAAGATTGTAATGTGGGATATTATCACAGGAGATTTTGATCAAAAAATTTCAGAAGATCAATGCGTAAAAAACGTGTTGAACAATGTGAAACGCGGCAGCATCATTGTATTTCATGATAGCGTGAAAGCCGCTCCGCGCATGATTCCTGCGTTAAAAACTGTTTTGAAAGAATTGAAAGAACGAGGATACAAATTCTCGGCATTACCGACCGAATGAACGTTCGGTCAAACTCAACTATATTTGTAAAATGTACGTACGCCCCAAAAAACACCTTGGTCAGCACTTTCTCAAGAATCCTGAGATTTGTGAGCGAATAGCTGCCGCACTCACTGGATTTGGCGGATATACAGACATTCTGGAGATTGGTCCCGGCACAGGTGCCTTGACAAGTTTCTTATTAAAACGCCCTGAATTCAAAACCAAAGTTGCCGAGATCGACGGTGAGTCCATCACTTACTTGAATGCATATTACCCTGAGTTAAGAGGCAATATCATCGATAAAGACTTTTTAGGTTTGCCATTGAATGAAATGTACACCGAACAGTTTGCTGTCGTAGGAAACTTTCCGTACAATATTTCATCACAGATATTATTCAAAGTCCTAGACCACAAAGAGCTTGTTCCTGAAGTGGTGGGCATGTTTCAGAAGGAAGTAGCAGAACGCGCGGCGGGCAAGCCTGGCAATAAAGATTACGGCATTCTGAGTGTTCTAATTCAGGCTTATTACTATGCCGAATATTTGTTTACCGTGGATAGATTAGAATTCGATCCACCTCCAAAAGTGCAAAGCGGCGTCATTCGCTTGCAGCGCAAACCCGAACAACCGTTCGGTTGTGATGAAAAGAAATTCAAGTTGGTAGTAAAAACCGCATTCAATCAGCGTCGCAAGATGTTGCGTGGTTCAATAAAATCATTGCTCCAACCGAATCAAGACATCACAGCCCCCATTTTCAGCCAACGTCCCGAGCAACTAAGCGTCCAAGAGTTCAAAGACTTGACAAACGTTATTTTTCCGGAAAAAAATTCTTAGTGAGACAGTGTGGCGGTGTGGCGGTGAGACAGTGAAAAAAGTGAACCCAAGTGGAAACAAATGCACACAAGTGAACACAAATGAAAAAGGGTAGAGGGTAGATTTAAAAGGGGATAGGGGAGATTTAAAAGGGTTTATATTTGCCAATAGCCAACAGCCTATAGCAGAAAATCATTTGGATTCACTTGGGTGCATTTGATTCCATTTGTTTTAACTATCACACTATCACACTACCAAACTATCACACTCGCAATTGACAATCGCCCGCTTCAACATCCGCGCTTACTTCATCCTGTTCAATGACTGTGATGAAATTCTTCTTTCTGACGAATTGATCGCGGGAAAGAAATACACGAAATTTCCTGGCGGGGGAGTAGAGCTTGGTGAAGGTATAGAAGATGCCATTCGCCGAGAAGCGATGGAAGAACTTGGCCAAGAAGTCGAAATCGTGCAACACATTTATACCACGGGATTCTTTGTCCAAAGCGCATTCCGTCCAAATGATCAAGTCATCTCCGTTTACTATCAAGTGCATTTAGTAGAAAAGCCGCGCTTCCGCACCACCCATATAAAATTTGACTTCGACACCAACAATCCCCAAACTGAATCTTTTCGATGGGCCAAATTGAGTGACATCCAACCCAACGAACTTTCCTTCCCCGCAGACAAGTATCTTTTGCAGCAACTGCAAAGCCATGAGTAAAGGGGAAGATTTCGAAGACTGAAAGCAAATACACCAAACTAAATTATACAATGAATTCCACGCAGTCCTTACTAGCCATTGTAATTGGAATTATTTTGTTGAATAGTTGCAGCATCGAAAAAAGACTGCACCGTCCTGGATATCACATCGAGTGGAAAAGCAATCATCATCAACGTTCCACAAGCCTCAATACAAATGATACTTCCGATGAGCAACAACTCAATTCTGACAATCAAAAAATTGATGAAACAGCCGAAATAGGTAATTCAAATCCCACCGTAATTGCTGATTCTACCAATCTATATCAAAACGGTGCTGAGAGAAGCCAAAAAGAGAAAATTCAACAGCGTGTAAAAAGTTATTTGTCTTCTGCTATTTCAACGCCTATCAAGTCAATATCAACTGAATTAAAAGGGGGAATAGAAGAAGAAAAAGTTAGACTAGGAACTGAAGAAAATGCCATAGGTTCATTTGTTTGCAGCTTAATAACGTGGCTAGCTATTTTCGGTGTTGGACAGCTCTTTGCCTACGCTGCCATTATTCTAGGATTTATATCCTTAGCAAAAATTAAAAGACACCCCGATCAATACTCTGGAAAGGCCTAGCTATTGCCGGAATTATTATTGCAACTATCGCTTTACTCATCGTGTTTACTAGTGCTTAATCCAACCCAAGAATCGAAGTTAGATTCACCCAACAATTCCGCAATCGGCAATTAATAAATCTCCTCTATACCCTCTACCCTCTAACATATTACGCCCCTTCGGGGCTTGAAAAAACACTCGCATCCCTGTTGCTACCATAGAACGCCCTTTCAGGGCTTATGAAATTTCGGCTATTGGCTATTGGCTTTAGGCTGTAAGCTATAGGCTATAGGCTTTTTTTAAATCTCCCCTTTACCCTTTTAAATCTACCCTCTACCCACTACCCTTTTTCATTTGGGTTCACTTGGGTGCATTTGATTCCATTTGTTTCAACTATCAAACTACCAAACTATCAAACTAGCGTTTCTCCATCATCTGAACCACGCTTCCTTTGTTTGTTTGGAGTGCTAGGGTGTAGATACCATTCGCCAAATTCGAAACATCTAAAACGTGCTGTCCTCTCCATTCACCAAGTTGTTGGAGCACTATTCTGCCGCTTATATCTGTGAGTCGAATTTCTGTTGCCACCAAATCCTTCAAGTCAATGGTAAGTATGTTACTTGTTGGGTTGGGGTAGATGTTGATTTCTAATGGTGGCAAATCGTGTTCTTCGACTCCTACGAAAGGACAATCATTATAGACTTCATCGCCACATGGATCGAGGAGGATATTCCAAGAGCGATCTACAAATTCAAAATCATCTGGTGCTTCGGTCACATACACAAACCCTGCACCCATAATACCACCATCAGGCATCACCTCTATATCACGCAAACCGCAATACCAAGTATTTGCATCAGGCAAATAAGTTTTCATCCATTCATATTCCAAATCCGAATTGACTTTTAGAATGAATGGTTGATTTTCAATAGGCATATCACCAGTGAAAGTCATCAAAAACACAAAGCCTCCATCTGGAGTTGATTCTAAGTCTATCGGTTTATAAAAGGAAGCATAATCAGCAGTCCATTCAGAATAATAAAAATGATCACTTCCAGGAACTGGTTCCATGGTAATGGGGTCGAAAATCATACTGTGTAAGTCCACTATCTTTCCTGGCAAATCCTGCCATGTGGTAATTTCATAGAAGACCGCGTATGTGCCATCCGGAAGTGGTTTCATCAAGGGATACGTTTCCTCCAAATCACTGCCCCATGTATAAGAATCTAAAAAATTACCCTCAGCATCACATTTGATGATCCAATGGTCAATTTGACCATTTACGCCAGCTTGAAAAGAGCTAAGTATTTCACCGCTAGGTAATATCTCTATCTGGCTAAATCTAATACCTCCACCAAACAAATTATAGACAATCCTTTCCCAGATCAAAGTGCCATCGGGTGTAATTTTTCTCAAAAACAACTGGAAATAATCGGAAATCCACGTGTCCGTGGTATCAATACCAAACTCACCAGATAAAAGAATATTCCCATCTGCCATTAGTTTTAAATCATTCAACTCTGAAATTAAAGTATCTTCAATTTGAATTTGAATTAAGGAATCGCGGTATAAATTCATATTCTCATCAAACCATAGGTAGCAACCAGGCCCTGACACACCCGTCACATTCTGATTGGCAATTCCAAAGTAAGAACCATCTTGTAATTGAATCAATTGGTCTGAGAACAGGTGAAACAAACTCGAAGTACAACTGTAAAACTCTTCTGACTCGACATTGCCAATCACATCCAAATCTCTCATCCACCATCTAGAAGAAGTAAAATCGACATTCAATCCAAAAATGATTGGATTATTATCAATCAAAACAATATCGTGAGATTCAGATCCAGATTCAAAAACATCCTCTTCTAGCCAAGTATTAAAATAAGTATACTGACTCCATCCCAATAGATGGAATGCCATAAAGGATAGAGTCAGAAGAGAAATTCTCAGCATGAAGTAAAGATAGAGAAAGTTTGATAGTGTGATAGTTTGGTAGTGTGATAGTGAAATTTTGGCTATTGGCTGTTAGCTATTGGCTATTGGCTATTGGCATTTTAAATATACCCTCTACCCTTTTAAATCTCCCCTCTACCCTCTACCCTTTTTC
>JBJOKO010000109.1:0-8371 GCA_046046035.1 Bacteroidota bacterium
ATATTATTGGATTGCAGTTTCAATTTCTGATTTCAATTCCTCAAATGCAGACTGATTAGCTTTAACACCAGCCAAAATGTCTTGGTCTTTAGCATCTTTTCCAAAAGGATTCTCTACGCCATTTGCCAAATCTTCCAAAGAAGGAAGAGTTTTGATATTCAAAGCCCAATCAGACATTTTAGACTTCAAATTCTCCAAGTTAGAATATTGAGTTTTCACCTCAACATACTCTGCAATTTTAGTTGAATCTGTAGCCAAAGTAGTGTCACTTGAAATAACACCCAATCTTGCACCAAGCTCATCCATTTTCAAATTCAAAGTAGAGTCGAGATTATGCTTTTGCTTCATCATCGCTTCTTGAATAGTGCGTGCTTCTTTTAATTGTTCACTCTCTGCTCCAGCACATGCAATCATTGTTGCTACAGCAAAAAAGAAAGAGAAAATTTTAACTGATGTTTTCATTCTATTTATTTTTAATTACGGGTTTCTTAGGTATGGGATCAAAACCTTGTGTTCCCCACGGATGGCACTTAGAAATTCTTTTCAATCCAAGCCACATTCCTTTTAAAGGGCCCCACTCATTTATCGCCTCAATAGCATAGGCACTGCATGTTGGGCTATGTCTACAATTACTTCCTAAAAAAGGAGAAATCGTCCACTGGTAAATTCTAATGGGTAGGATAAACAGCTTTTTTAATCCCTTATAAATCACGGTGGCAAATGTAGAAGTTTTTGGGTTGTGCTTTATTGATTTAGGTTATCAAAAATCAATCGAATTGCAACCAAAAATGATATTCCAGACAAGGCATACATCCAATACAATTGTTTTACTTTAAACAATCCTGTGACAATATACCCAACCAAAAGAATGAATGATAGAATTAGTATCTGACCTATTTCCACACCCAAATTGAATTTAAAAAGTTTGATCAACCAGTCGCTATCACTAGAGAACATCATTCTGAAATAGGTTGAAAAACCCATTCCGTGAATAAGCCCAAAGCCAATAGCAATGACATAATTCCACCAATAAATTTTAGAATCTTTAATAAAGAAATTTAGCAAGGCTGTGATTGCAATAGAAAGAGTAATAAGCAACTCTATAGTATCACTATTAAATCTTAGCACACCCATAGCAGATGCTGCCAAGGTCAAACTATGACCGACAGTAAAAGCTGTTGCTAACAGGAGTAACTTCTTGTAATCCTTGAATACAAATGGAGCACTGAGCGCTAACAAAAAAAGCATGTGGTCATAACCTTCCAAATCGGTTATATGACCTATCCCTTCTACTATCTCCGACATAAGCTCTACTTATGTTTCTTAAACTTTTTCTTCGGAATAAACTTCTTGTGCCTTTGATTATTCTTACGGAAACCGTCTGAATAATCATCTTGAAATTTGTTCACTGCAAGCGTCTTCACAGCACTCAACTCGGTAACCCCTTCAAGTGTAACTTTACCTTTGCTGAGATTGGTCAAATCTTTTAGGATAACGTCATCTGTTACAGTGCTGCGATTCCAATTCAAAGCATTTTGCTTCATCACTGTAGCAATAGATAGAGCAAAAGCTTTCTTCTCCTCTCCTTCTTCCATTGCAGAACATTTGTCAATCATGCGCTCCACATATCTACCATAATGCAGAAACTTCACATCTCCCTTTGGATAAGGAATTCGTGAAGGAGGACTATCCAATTCTTCTGGATTCGGAATAGGATATGGGCTATCAACATCCAACTTGAAGTTGGACATAATGTAAAGATGGTCCCAAAGCTTATGATTGAAATCTTCGATATCACGCAAATAAGGGAACAATTGTCCCATTACCGAAAGAATAGCACGAACACACTTGTTTCGTTCCTCACGGTCTTGAATAGTCATAGCATATTCAACCATCTTCTGAATATTTCTTCCATATTCTGGGATGATTAAATCTGGTCTCTGACTGTTGTAAGGCTGAAAAGCCAAATGATTGTTGATCGTCTCCGACATAGGAGTTTAAATAAGATGAGCAAATGTAGTCAATGTTGACTATAAAACTTGAAGTTTGGCAAATTTGAGCAAAAGCTGCTTTTGGCCTGCGGCAGGGAAGAAAATAGTTGCTTTCAAATCTGGAGCATCACCTTCAATGCTCAACACCTTTCCTTTTCCAAATTTCTCATGCATCACTTCCATTCCAACAGTGATATTCGCATTCACCTCTCCTTGACCTGTTGACCCTGTATTTGCAACTTTCTTGAAGTTCGATGGCGGCAAAACTGGAGTGCTTGCAGCGGGCATCGGCTTATCCATTGGGCGAGGCGGAGCATTGTAATTTCTTTCTTTATCCTGAAGTCTACCTCCACTAAAGCCCGATCTTTCCTGAGAAAAATCAATACCTCTAGGTACAGCTCTCGGTGCTGTTCTCTCTTGAGATGGCAATTCCAAGTACATCGGATCAATATCTTCTATGAAACGAGAAGGTTCGCAGTAACTCAATTGTCCCCAACGATATCTCGTTAGTGCATACGACAGAGTGGCCTTCTTTTCAGCACGCGTCAATGCCACATAAAACAATCGGCGCTCCTCCTCCATTTCCTCTCTCGAATTCAATGAAAGTTGAGATGGGAAAAGATTCTCTTCCATACCGACAATATTCACATAAGGGAATTCCAATCCCTTCGAACCGTGAATAGTCATCATACTCACCGTATTCTTATCATCTTCACTCACGTTGTCAGCATCCGTTAAAAGAGCAACATCAATCAAGAAATCACTTAATGAATTTATTGCCAACGGATCGTTCGGATTTTCTCTATCACTAAACTCCTTCATACCGTTGAGAAGCTCTTGTATGTTATCATAACGAGCCACTCCCTCGGGCGTTCTGTCTGAGTACAAGTCTTTCAATAGCCCGCTATGACTGGCTATGTGATGCCCTAAATCATAGGCGTTTTTTGTATTCAATTCCACTTGAAAACTCTTAATCATCATGACGAATTCAAGCACTTTGTTAAGGCTTGCACCGCCAAGGCCAATTTCATTGGCACGGCCTATCATATCCCAAATGCTAATCTGCAGCTCTGATGCTCCAACAATAAGCTTATCAAGGGTAGTCTTACCAATACCCCGTGTTGGATAATTGATAATTCTTTTCAATGCTTCTTCATCATTCGGATTGCAGGTCAATCTGAAGTATGCTAAAAGATCTTTAATTTCCTTTCTTTGATAAAAGCTTAGTCCTCCATAAATTCTATAAGGAATATTCAGTTTACGAAGTGCTTCCTCGAAGGAACGGCTTTGAGCATTGGTCCTATATAAAATAGCGAATTCGCTAAATGCTGAACCCTCTTGTTGTTTGATTGCAAATATTTGATTCGCTACGAAAGATCCTTCATCATTATCAGTGGCAGCTTTATGAACTTGAATTCGCGCGCCTTGCTCGTTATCAGTCCAAACTTTCTTTTGAATCTGATCCTTATTTTTTGAAATAATACTATTGGCCGCTTCTACGATCACTTTCGTGCTTCGATAGTTTTGCTCCAATTTGTACATTACAAATTCAGGATAATCTCTTCTAAAATTGAGAATATTCTGAATATTCGCTCCGCGGAAAGCATAGATACTTTGTGCATCATCCCCAACTACACAGACGTTGGTATACGCGGCTCCCAATTGTTTTACGATTAGATATTGAGCGAAGTTGGTATCTTGATACTCATCCACCAAAATATATCTGAACTTGTGCTGATATCTATTTAGCACATCTGGATAATCACGAAGAAGAATATTTGTTTTGAAAAGCAAATCATCAAAATCCATAGCACCTGCTTTAAACAAACGCATATCATATTTCGCGTAAATCTCGCCCATCTTAGGCCTTCCCGCTTGTCTATCCTCAGCAACAATATCAATGTCTTTTAAATAATCCGCGGGAGAGACCAAATTATTCTTGCAGCTACTAATTCGATTGTAAACTGTACCAGGCTTATAGATTTTATCATCTAGCCCCATTTCCTTAATGATATCCTTCACCAAACTTTTGGCATCCGAAGTATCATAAATTGTAAAGTTTCTTGGATAATTAATCTTCTCACATTCAATGCGCAGTATTCGAGCAAATACCGAGTGAAATGTACCCATCCATATGTTCTTGGCTTCAGACTCTCCAACAAGTTTGCCTATACGGTCTTTCATTTCACGCGCAGCTTTGTTGGTAAAGGTCAACGACAAAATATGAAATGGATCAACGCCTTGTTGAATCAAATAAGCAATGCGGTAGCTGAGTACACGCGTTTTTCCCGACCCCGCTCCGGCAATAACCATCATGGGACCATCGATGTGAGCGGCAGCCGCGCGCTGCGCCTCATTGAGTTGATTTAAAATTTCTGAATTCACGCCCGCGAAGTTACTTCGATTATAAACGCACAAGGCGTCTGAATTGTCGATTGTTAGAAAAAAGTCTTTGATTATCTTTTCTTAACTTCGCCCCTCATACAAACAAGGCCTAATCCTTGGTAAATCCATTTTCAAAAAGAATCTTATGCCTAAAATATTAGTTATCGACGACGAAGCAGCAATCAGAGGTGCGCTCAAAGAAATTCTCGAATACGAATCTTACGAAGTATCAGAAGCAGAAGACGGCATTGTCGGCATCAAACTAGCAGAAAAGGAAAATTTCGATCTCATTTTTTGTGACATTAAAATGCCAAAAATGGATGGGATTGAAGTACTTGAAAAACTAAAGGAAAAAGGTATCGAAACACCGGTGGTAATTATCACTGGTCACGGCACAGTAGAAACGGCAGTTGAAGCTTTGAAAAAAGGCGCATACGACTTTATCCAAAAACCTTTGGACTTGAATCGTGTATTAGTTACCGTTCGCAATGCTAGCAACCAAACAGCCCTAGTTCAAGAAACCAAAACACTTCGTAAAAAAGTCAATAAAGCTCTTGGTTCTAACATAATTGGTGAGAGCAAATCCATTTCAGAAATTAAAAAAATGATTGACACAGTAGCTCCAACAGAAGCGCGTGTTTTAATCACTGGTGGAAATGGATCTGGTAAAGAATTGGTAGCACGTCAACTTCATGAAAAGAGTGAAAGAGCTTCTGGCGCTTTCATCGAAGTAAACTGTGCTGCAATCCCTTCAGAATTGATTGAAAGCGAACTTTTCGGCCATGAGAAAGGTGCGTTCACCAGCGCAATTAAAACACGTCAAGGAAAATTCGAATTGGCTGATGGCGGCACCTTATTCCTCGATGAAATCGGCGACATGGCATTATCAGCGCAAGCCAAAGTGCTTCGTGCTCTTCAAGAGAGCAAAATTACACGCGTTGGTGGTGACAAAGATTTCAAAGTAAATGTTCGAGTGTTCGCTGCGACGAATAAAGACCTTCGCAAAGAAATCGCTGATGGAAATTTCCGTGAAGACTTATACCACAGACTATCGGTTATCGTAATTCGTGTCCCTTCTTTGAATGAGCGAAAAGATGATATTCCAATGCTAGCTAATCACTTCCTCAATCAAATTGCGGAAGACTATGGACAGCCAGTAAAAGAAATTACACCTGCAGCTATAAAAGCATTGCAACAATTAGATTGGACAGGTAATATTCGTGAATTCAGAAATGTGATAGAACGTCTAATTATTCTTTCACCAAAAGCAATTGACGAAAAAGAAGTGAAGGCTTACGCTACTCCAAATTTCAAGTAGTTAACTCTTATTTTTTACAGGAATCCAGAAAATAATATTGGCCAACAATACTGACACGCTTCCAACAATCATAAACGACACGTTGGGCATCTGAGGAGGCATTAAGAAAGTCAATAATATTACAAAAAGCGTAAAGAAATAAAGCACACCGCAAGTTTGACGATGTGATAAACCATGCGCCAACAATCGGTGATGAATGTGGTTTTTATCCGCTGAAAAAGGAGAACGACCTTGCCCCATTCGTATAACAAAAACTCTCAACGTATCAATTAGTGGATAAGCTAGAATAGCCATAGCAAGCACAGGTTTAGACACATCCATCATTGCTGCAGTCATCTTATCTGAAGGATATTCAATCATTTTCATGGCTAGCACATAAATGACAACTCCTATAATCAGAGATCCAGAATCCCCCATAAACAACTTTGCTGGTTGCCAATTGAAAATCAAGAACCCGAGCAATGAACCAGCAAGTCCAACCGCCAAAAGAGCAAGTGGCAAATCTCCGGTTTTATAAAACCAATATGCAAAAGTAATACTGGCTATCATGCCAGTTCCTGCTGCCAGTCCGTCGACACCATCTATAAGATTTATCGCATTAACGATAACAATATAAATAAACAACGAGAGCCCAATTGAAACAGAAACAGGCAGTTCATTAATCTCAAACAATCCCCAAAACTGTGTAAGTCTGATATTGGCCATTACAACCAAAATAAAACCCACTACAAAATGAACAACAAGTTTTTTTGATGGACTCATTCCAATGATATCATCCTTTAGCCCCATGAAGAACAAGATGAACATACATGCCACGAGATACTTAAACTCTTTTAAAGCGCCAAGTTCATCATAATTATTACCAAGCTGACCGCTTGATTCCGAAGGGAACCACAAACAATAAGAAATGATAGTACCAGCGAAAATCATAATTCCGCCGATTGTTGGAACACTTTTGCGATGCAATTTTCTTGCATCACCAGGCTCATCGACCAAGTGCTTCAACTTTGCCACTTTGATGAGCGCTGGCGTCGCCACAGTGACAAGGATAAATGCGGTTATAAAACCTAAAATGATTTGATACAAAGTAGTCTTGGTTTGGTATGAAGCAAAGTGCCAACAAATCTACTAAAAATCAAAGTAAGAATTGTGAAGATTCGTTTTGATTCCAAACATGATTATTGATGACCTCTCATAGGATTGTCTCAAAATAATTCCACCAAATATTTCTGCGTCGGTGTGCAAGTTCAACTTATATCCGGCTGTTACTTCTAATTGTTTAATATTTCTATATTCAAACGAAGGAAGTATTTCTGGAGCGTATTCGAAATTCCACTGGCCTTCAGGCCCCTCTCCGTGTTTGATTTGATTGTACTTCATTCTTCCAAACCAACGCTTCCAGCGATAATCAGATTGGACAATTACCTCATCTGTCGCACCCCCACTTGGATGTCCAATCGGTTGATTAAAATGCGTCAAACTCTGCATGTGGTAATTTGATGCATAGGTGTAATTACTTAAATGATTGTATTCAACTCTGATATTCAATCTTGGCACAACCATATCAAAAATATTAGCTCCAATTTGATAACCAGTGCGGTTCGATTCGTAATCGTCAATTAGAAGTTGACCATAAACAGAAACACTATAAGGGAGATTTAAACGAATATTCAAGCCTGAATAGACGTTATTCACGCCATCATAGCCTTCCACGGATGAATTTACTCCAATAACAGGTACAAATGCATTCCAAGGAAGAGAATGCGTTTGAAGACTATCTACAAGTCTCCAAACTGTGCCTTCAAAGAATCCCAACTCTAACCAATCTACTGGCTTGAAACTTAGATAATGAAATGATCCCCCTTTTCTTTTGAATAATGACTCAGGGGTATCACCAATTGGTAGTCTCTCTAAAGATTGCAGAGTTGTATACCAAGTGGAGTAGAGCAACTTACCATTAAAGAAAGTAGCTGAGGTCTTTACATAGGGTGAATTAAAAACTCCATCTGACATTAAAAGACTTCGATATCCGTGTCCAATAAAGTGCTTTCCATATCCAAGTTGAATATTCCAATTGGGTAAAATAGAATACGAAATATTACCAAAACTCATGCTGTAATCCACTCCAGTAACCATGTAATTCTTTACACGTCCCCAACCCGGAACTACTCCCATGGAGTCTATAAATTCATCCAAATATCTTGTTGCTACTCTCTGAACTTCATACAAACCCGAATTGAAAGTAAACTTCTGTCCTATTTGCCCCTGAAGCAACGCTCCTCGGCAGTTGACAAATGAAAAGTCCCCTCTATCATTACTATCTGGAACTGAAAAATCCTTTGCATAACCTATTTCTGCTAGCACATCTAAGGCAATGAAATAATCTCTGCCTTTTTTCTCAAAAATGTGATCACGCATGACCTTTGCGCCAAATTGTGAGTAATACTTTGAACTATCTTCCAAAAAAGAATATCGAATAGTATCGGAAAATAATTGCACTAGATATGGTCTTTGGCCAAGGTGTACACTCTTTTTTTGGGACACAATTTCTCTCTCCAACATAGAAGATTGATAGGCTCCCATATTCAGCTCAGGTTGCTGGCAATAGGCAGATTGAACCAGAGCGAAAAATGCAAAAATTAAAATATACCGAGCGTTCATTCGGTAGGAAGATTCA
>JBJOKO010000110.1:0-8329 GCA_046046035.1 Bacteroidota bacterium
ATGCCGAATACAGTGTTAAAACAGCCCAAGACGCCGGGTTCGACAATATTACAATCGACCTGATATATGCTATTCCTGGGCTTTCAACAGACGCTTGGAAAAGCAATTTAGAAAAAGCGCTCTCGCTCGATGTTCCGCATATCAGTGCGTATTGCATGACGATTGAAGAGAAGACCGCTTTTGGTAAATGGGAGAAAAGCGGAAAAATCATTCCTGCGGGTGATGAAATCGCACGTGATCATTATCTGTATTTAATCGAACAACTCGCAATCGCGGGTTACGATCATTATGAAGTATCGAATTTTGGCAAGCCAGGAAAACACTCACAGCACAATACTTCTTATTGGAAAGGGCTGCCCTACCTTGGCATTGGACCATCGGCACATTCCTTTGATGGAAAAAATACCCGTAGATGGAACATTTCCAACAATCCACTCTACATGCGCAAAATGGAATTGAATGAAGCGTATTACGAATCAGAAGTTCTTAGCGAACGCGACATGTACAATGAATACATCATGACAGGATTGCGCACAGCGAAAGGAATTGATTTAACTTATATCAATTCTCGATTTGGTATTGATGTAAAAGCGCAATTTGAAGAAGAACTCATTCCTTATTTTCAAAATGAAATTGCGATTTTAGAAAATGACAAAATCAAACTTTCCGAAGTAGGATTTTTTTCAGCAGACAGAGTGGCATCCGATTTATTTCTATTAGAAGATTAAACAATGAAAGCAATATTTCACATCGGTCAAACCGAATACACTGCAGACTTAACAAAGCCGCTAGACATTTCCATTCCGCTAAGTCCCGATGGACCTCGAGCGTGGTATGTCGACCGAATGATCATTCGGTCTGTAGTTGGTGATGGATTTGTGGGCAGCGTTGCAGAAGGTGGTTCTGTGAATTTCCGCGACATCATGTTCAATCCTCATGGTCATGGCACACACACCGAAAGCTACGAGCACGTCGCAGATGTATCGCGACCTATCGGTCAATTGCTGAAGAAATACTTTTTCTCAGCACAAGTAATTTCCATTACACCAGAACAAAGAACCGAAGCAGATGAATTTTCTGCAGTTGCAGATTTGATTATTACAGCACAGCAATTGCGAGATAAAATAAAAGGTGACGCAACTCCTGAAGCGCTTGTCATCCGGACCTTACCGAATGTTGATTCTAAACTGAATGCTAATTATTCAGATAGTAACTTTTGTTACTTGAAAGAAGATGCCTTAGCCTATTTGGCTGAAATCGGAGTGCTGCATTTGCTTGTTGATTTGCCCTCAGTAGATAGAGAGCATGATGGTGGCAAGTTAGCCGGTCACAAAGCTTTCTGGAAAAATGGTGATGCCTCACGTCACGAATGCACCATTTCAGAATTTGTTTTTATAAAAAATGAAATCGCAGACGGATTGTATCTATTAGAAATGCAAATCGCTCCATTCGTGAATGATGCCGCGCCGAGTCGGCCAGTGTTGTATTCAGTGTGGCAGTGAGACAGTGTGGCGGTGAGACAGTTATTTAGTTAAACCAAGGGAACGCAAATGCACACAAGTGAACACAAATGATTTCAAAAGGGAATTTCTCTGTTGACCTCAGTTTTACTCTGTTCAACTCTGTGGAAGAAAAAAACCACAGAGATAAAAGAGAACAACAGAGTTTCACAGAGAGGATAGTTCTTTATCAGGAATTAGGAATTCGAAATCAGGAATTAAAAAAATTTCCCCTATACCCTTTCAAATCTACCCTTTTAAATCTACCCTCTACCCTCTAAAATCCACCCTCTACCCTAATCTATATAACTATTCGTGCTATCTGGTTTGGGTGAAAACTGCTTGAAGTAATATGTTTTGTTTTCAACTTCTAATTCCTTCTTTCTGCCACGATTCGTTAGTCGATAAGACGATGTAATCTTAAAGGTTGTATCATTTAAAATAACACCTTCACTAACATATGCAGGTAGAAAAATAGCCTCTGAGTTATACCATTTCTCGATTTTAATAGTATTTCCTTCAATTAGAAAAATACCCCAACGATCCTTAGTTTCCTTCGCCAAACTTATTTCATCAGAATTTATGGTTCCCTCCCATGTTTCTTGTTCATTCATTTTAAATGCGCCAAGATTGACTAACACACCATTCCGAAAAAAAAAGATTGGACTTCCGTAAACTTCTGCATTATTGTTAAAATTAGTATAGAAATACCCGTCCATTCTCAATTCATTGCCTGTGTAGTCCTTTCGTTCAAGATGAAATTCATCATCTTTAATTCTAATTTTTTGGCAGGAAAGGAAGAGTAACGACATGGCAAATCCAAGCAACAGTGACCAAAAAAATCTAGATTGCAATTTCATTTTAATTTTTCGAAAGTTAAAATAAGGTCACTAAAATAGGAAAATGATTCCGAAATCCGGAATTAAAAAAATCTACCCTATCCCCTTTCAAATCTACCCTATACCCTCTACCCTAAAAAACGAACCCCAGCTTCTTCGCTTCGTTGTAGTTATTTCCGTCCATGAAGAAGTTGATGTTGACCATGGCGCTGTATGCGTAGCCTGTTAGTGATGTGCCGCCGCGGTTGATATAGTTCATGTAATTATACCTTCCCATTACTCCTACTGAAGTGATATAACTCAAACGGTAATGATAAGACAAACCTATATTTCCATTGATTGATGGCAAATACTTTCTTGGTGAATCGTTGGTGTTATCATTTGGATCGCTATCTCCAATTCCTCTTAAATATTCCGGCAAGACATTGATGTGATCATAGCCAAGACCCAACCGAACACCCATTCGGTTTCTTCCGTTTTTGCTCAACCACAATTTTCGATCATATTCCATCCCCACATAAATACCAGAAATGTAGTCAGTCGTTTGAACTGAGTCTTTGTAATTGATATAAACGGAATCCGAAGGTGTAGTGCCCATTTTTGCATCAAAAGCAACTTCCAGAATATCATTTCTTCCTGTGTATCCGCCTATAGACAATCCAAGTGTACTGCTCATTCCCAATTTACTTGCATCACCCTGAGGTGCCCATAACCCAACACGGAGGCTCATTTCAGACGAACCAGCTCTAAAAAGACCGCCAACTCTGCGTGTGTATGTGCTGTACATCGCTGGGACATCTCTTCTGTTCTTCTTCAATTCCATTACCGCCAATTCGCGTTGCTCTCGCACAAACTGCACGAAATAATATTCCTGAGAATTTTCCGGAAAAGAGCTCAACGACATCGACTCCGCTTGCTCAAAAATGAAGTTGAACAATCTTTCATCGGAGTCTAAATTCTCTTGTGTGGTTGCTGAATAATAATAATCTCTTCTATCGCGAAAATCTTGATAGTACTCGCTCGAAAGAAGGGTATTCATCAATTGCTCATCGGTATACCCTTGAATCTTTCCAAATTTCTTGATATCCAAGATCATTCCTACAAATTTCATATTCTCCGACATCGCACAGTTGGCTTTCCAAAAGTCGTAGGCCTGAATTGCTTTATCCAAATCATTAGTCACGAGATACTGCGGAATAAGCGTCGATGCATTGTATTCAATGTCGTCGCAATTCTTCATCTGCGTTTGCATCAGCGAGTCAATAGGCGTCTGAGCGTTGATCACTAAAGACAGCGATACACTAAATGCAAGAAGTAGAATCTTTTTCATTTTGATTTGTTTTTGTAATTGGTCTCATACATCGATATCCATTGATCTGGTGTCATTTTGGATACCAACTCACCTATTAATTTGAATGGAATCTCATTCACTTTTTTAAATCGAACACAACTCTTTCCCATATCCAACTTCGACTTCACGTGATTTGGATATTCACTCGTAAACCAATCGAGTAATTTTGGATCAGCGTATACGCCCATGTGATAGACAGCGATGAAGTTTTTTTGCGAAGCAACCGCAAGAAAAGGCAACGGCAGTTTCGGGTCGCAATGATAGCCATCAGGATATTTAGAATGCGGCACCACCCAGCCCATCATTCCGTAAGAAATAGTTTCCTGGAATCCCTTGGGAATATTCTTGTTAATAGTCTTACGCAATTCCCCCATCGCCGCCTTGCGGTCCTCTGGAAGTGCATTTATATAATCATCTACAGTCATCGTCTATACAATTTC
The DNA here is from genome assembly GCA_046046035.1 of Bacteroidota bacterium. Taxonomy (GTDB): domain Bacteria; phylum Bacteroidota; class Bacteroidia; order Flavobacteriales_D; family Sanyastnellaceae; genus JAIXWP01. The sequence goes on from JBJOKO010000110.1 coordinate 4,130, forward strand.
TTATTTTACTTCTTAAGGTCTCTTTGGTCAAACTAAAATTTTTCGCCACAGAGTTAAAAGAGAATAACAGAGTTACACAGAGTTCTTGATTTCCAATTCCTATTTTCAAATCCATCATCCATTAGCCCTCATCCATGCGCGAAGCGCCCATACATCAACCATCAGCCATCAAACCTCAACCATCAAATAGTTTCCGAGATGAGTTTATCTAGGTTAATTTGTTCTATCGGGTGTTCGAAGTCTTCAAAAACCAAGAAGTCACCGTTGGGAAGAATATCGGCTACGGCCTTTGATTCTTCTATGGTTACCATTTTATCTTTTCCTCCAATGGTTACCAAAACGGGATTTTTGATGGATGAAAATTCTTTAATATCTAAAGCGCTTCCGTTGCCCATATCGTGCATCAATTGCGCTGTGTATTCCAAATGTTTTTTCCAATCTTCTGGTGCATGTCGTTCTTCTAGGGCGCTAGCAAATTTGGGGAGTTTCTGTTCAATCAAATCGGCATTCAATCGACGAATTTCCTTTTCAGATTCAGAAGGATTCCAATAAAACTTTGTACCTAATGTTATGATACGTCCCAATTTTCCGGGATAAAGTCGAGCGTGATTGAGGGCGATGTAACCGCCCATGCTGTATCCGAAGACATCAGCGCCTTCTAAATCATTTGCTGCAATGAAACGTTGCAGATCTTTGGTGAATAGTTCGATTGAGAACTTCTCATCAATGGGCAAACCGCCGTGGCCAGAGAGGTCGAAAGAGAAAACATCATAATATTCCTCATAAGCCTGACAAAGCTCATCAAGCTGTCGTGCACTGCCGAGGGCACCGTGAATGACTATCAGATTGTTCATGTCACGAAGATAGGAAAATGAACCTCACTATATTTGAACTGTAACAAGCATTATGAAAAGACAACTTCTACTTTTAACATTTGGGCTAATTGTGTCGTTTTGCGCAAGCGCTCAAATCTATTTTGTTGATTCCATAGCCTATGTCATTCTCAAGGAAAAGAGAGTCACACCAATAAGAGGTGCAAAAATTTGGTACAACGGTGTAGCCATGGATAGTTGCAAAAGTGTTCCGTATATGGGAATGCAAGAGGCATATTGCACCACCAAAAAAATAGCTCCTCCTCGCAATGTGTATGAAAAGTTCCACATCCGTGTGGAGCATCCGGACTATGCTGTTCTTGACGATAGTTTGTATTTGACCAATGAAATTTTCCTTTTCAAACCAACGGATACCTATTTCTATAATTCGAATAAAATCCCAACGCGTAAATATGAAGGGAAGACCATGGTATGGAAGTCCAAAATGTCATTAGAAGCCCTAAAAGAACTAGCGGAAAAAACGGGAGGTGTATATCTTGAAAGTTACAATGCTTGCCCCGGTTTTAAAGGTGATGACAACTCAGGCCACGGACCAATGGTTCATGTCTTCCAGCACAAAGATGAAAAAGACAGGATTCGATTCTCAAAGAAAACAGATGCATCACCTATGGTGGAAGGGTCTGAGGCGCATCCATTTCGTTTTGGACTTTCGCGACAAATCACAATAAGTTATCTAGGCTATACTGACAAAATTGGCGAAGTAGAAAAGCTACTAGATAAACTAAAATCCTCAGGAAAAATTCGTGATTACTATGTACAACGGATGTCTATCATCATGATTCAGATTAATCTAGAACCAGGCGATGAATTCAAAGCCAATGAAATCATTGAAGAACTCATGCGGAGCAACGGGTATTTAGAACATCCGATTCAAGAGCCGATTATGTTTCAATGCCCGGGATAGCGCTTCGCGCATGGTTGATGGATTATGGCTGATGGTTGATGGATAATAACCTCTCTCCTTTGGAGAGGGGTTGGGGTGAGGCAAAATCTAATAATCTTTAATCTATCTTGAATTTTACGGGTAGTCGGTATTGATATCTTACTATTTTGTTATTGTACTTAGCTGGGGTTTCAAATTTCTTTAGTTTCCTCACTGCTGCTTCTGCCGCTTTTGAAAGTCCAGGTCCATCAGCCACAGCTCTAATTATTTCGATATTTGAAATACTACCATCCTTTTCTACAATAAAGCCAACATAAACGGTACCGTAAATATTTTGCTCTCTTTCCATTTCCGGATAAATCAAATTCGCATTAAGATCAGACAACAAACCAGCTTCACCTCCCGGGTAAACAGGCAAATCAGAAACGAATACACTAATTTCTTCCTCACTGGGAGCCTCTTCAAAATCGGCTGCTATGTTTACCCCCCGCTCTTCTTCTCCATCCGTATATTTATTCCGTTCTTCATCATAAGGTGAATAAAATTTCTCATCCGTGGAAAGCAAAATCATTTTCGAAACAAAGGGATGCTGTTCTACTTTTTTCTTCCAAACATCAGTCAATTCTACTTTCACTAAACCTGATTTGGAATTTTCAAAAATCTCATAATTAATAATCGTACCATTCGAAATAAAAACACGAAAAACTTCTCTATTTCCATCATTATCTAAATCCGCTTCAACAACAGGCCCTATGGTCAATCTTTGAGTCATGGGGTAACTAGTCATCTTCTGCTCCAATTGGTTTTCGTTCATGCCCTCTTTTGAGACCAGATTTTCCGTGAGTAAAACTTTTCTAATTACTGTAGTTTGCTCATTTGGATAATAATGTCCCCAACTTGCATTATCATAACCAAAATCCTGGTCACCCAATTCTTGATAGTTCGACCATTCGTTTTCGACCAACATGATCACTTTGAAATCCTTGGCGCTTGCCGGGTTCGTGAACTTTGTGAGTTTTTGTTTTTTCGATTTGGTGTTTATTACACTAACTATTGGAAGAGCTTGATAGCGAATTCCCGCCTCATTCTTTTTGTTTGGGAAACTAGTAATCGCAATTGTTTCACTGTCCTCAATTGGCCTTCCGAAAACTACTGACTCATAATAATTAGAGTTTAGCAATTGTCCTTTCGATCCATTACCATTTACATATCCGCGTGTACCGGTATGATCATAGGTAATCCATTTTGTAATTCCTGATTTGTCTTTTCCCTTTTCAGCATAAAGTAAATTCCAGGCGCTGTCCTTATACAGCAACGCAAAACCATCCACGTCTAAAGTATAATCGCTGTATATGATTGGTGATTTCGATGCTTTAGAATAATCTTCAGCAATATATTTCGGGACAATCAGCGTCTCGCGATTTTGCCATTGACCAGTAAAACGTTTTTGACCTCCAATGGCACAAGGATTCTCTTTTTCATCTCCAAAGAATACATTCAAATAGTCCTCTGTAGAAAAATCACGATTGATATCATGTCGTCGTATATCCAACATTTTTTGGTAAGAAAAATTAAATCTCTTTTCAATAAAAAGATTCTCATCAAACCAAACAGTATCCAACGGATTAGCAATCATTTTCGGATAATTGGTAGAATTAACTGCCACTAATTGATTTTTGATATATTCCTTTATCAATCTAGTTCGAAACGATTGAATAACATCCTTTCCTTTCAATGGATAGCCCATTACTTGATCCATTTCTGAGGGCTCTACCAAACTTAGCACACTCATTAATTCTTCTAATGCTTGTATTTTGAGTGTATCTGAAATTCTCGCATTGGTAGAAACTACAAAGAAAATTCCTTTGTGCATTTCAGCTGCAAGACCAATCTCCTTGCGCCAATCATATTCGTAGGTTTTTAACTTAGGGTGGAAATTCTTTGTCAATTCTTTACCTGAAAGCATTCTTCGCAAGTTATCAGTGGTGTAGGCTTCATTCTCATAAGAAAATTCATTCCTAAAAAACACTTTCAATCCACTCGCTTTGTGAACCACATTCGAATAATTGCCATAAACATCTCTATCGGTCATGAAGTAGTACATCGCAAATGGCTCAGCTCTGGGCAATGTCCATTCGGTGGTATCCACTTTCAATTTTCCAAAGAGAGGAACGTAATAAGTAATCTCATTTTGAGCGAACCCTGCAGTGCCCAAAATCAAGCAGAGGAAAAGAATAATCGGTTTCATATTCAAATATAGGAAAACTGGTGACTGGTGACTAGTGACTGGTAGTTGGTAGTAGGTAGTAGGTAGCAGGTAGTAAGTACGGAGTTGAGAGTGCGAAGTACGTCACTGGTCGTCGGTCACTGGTCACTGGTCGTTGGTCACTAGTCGTTAGTCACCAGTTGTTAGTTTTATTTTAT
>JBJOKO010000111.1:0-8271 GCA_046046035.1 Bacteroidota bacterium
AACAAAATGGAACTGCGCTTACTCGTTGGGCTAAGTATTACACGGATAGAGAATTATCTGCTGTCATTGAGCAACCTGCGAAGCAGTTGTATCTAGCAGAAGAAATCAGCAGTGAAATCACAACAGTTACCAAGTATGATGAGCAATTCAGAGCGGTAAAAGTTGAAGGCACGGTTCAAAAAGAAGAAGGTCGTGATGCTTATTTCAAAAATATTCCAGCTGAAGAAATTCCACAAAATGGTGAGAAGGTATATCTGATGAATACTGAACTATTCCAATCGGTGAATCCATTTTGGGTTGTAGCGCTAACTCCTATAGTGGTTGCTTTCTTTGCATTATTAAGAAGACGAAAACGCGAACCAAGCACACCATCGAAAATAGCTTGGGGATTATTTATATCCGCACTTTCTACATTAGTCATGGTAGGCGCTGTATATGCCGGTAGCAATGGTGCGATAAAAGTTTCACCATTGTGGTTGGTTGGAGCGTATGGAGTTATAACCGTTGGGGAATTATTCCTAAGTCCGATGGGACTTTCATTGGTTTCAAAGCTCTCTCCTCCTCGACTCACTGCATTGATGATGGGAGGTTTCTTCCTTTCAACATCAATTGGAAACAAACTTTCAGGTGTACTTTCAGTCATGTGGTACAACTACGAAAACAAAGCGAATTTTTTCTTGGTAAACTGTTTGTTGTTGCTCATCGCTGCTGCGGTGGCCTTCATTCTATTGAGATGGCTCAACCAAGTAATGAAAGAGAAAAATTTATCTTAACCTATAGCAAATTTTAATTGTATGAACAAAGAAGTAATCCTAGACAATCAAGGTACTGCACAAACGCAGGGACATCCTCCAGGACTTTATTGGTTGTTTTTTGCCGAAATGTGGGAGCGTTTCTGCTACTACGGTATGCGTGGTCTCCTCATCTTGTATTTGACAAAAACATTGATGAAATCGGATGATGAATCCTATGTTACTTATGGAGCATACACTGCCTTGGTTTATGCAGTTACAGTTTTGGGAGGTAAGATTGCAGATAAAATTCTAGGATATCGTATCGCGATTATCCTTGGAGGTATTTTAATGGCCATCGGAGAATTTTTGATTCTTGGTGGAACGGAGTTTTGGTTGATCTTAGGTATGGCTGTAATTATCAGTGGTAACGGATATTTCAAGGCCAATATCTCCACCATTGTAGGTAAACTTTACAAAGAAGGTGATACTCGACGCGACTCGGGCTTCACCATTTTCTATATTGGTGTTAACCTTGGAGCATTCTTGGCAACAACTGTAGTTGCTGAAGTAGGTGCTCGTTTTGGTTATGACAAAGGTTTCTTGTTGGCTGGTATCGGAATGATTATCGGTTCAATTGTTTTTGTTTTTGGACAAAAACACTATCAAGGCCAAGGTCTTCCTCCAAATCCAGAGACACTTCACAAGCCAATGGTTGGTCCTTTGTCATTGTTTCACCTTACAATCTTAGGTACACTTGCTGCAGTTCCTGTGTTCTTTTTACTTCTTCAAAATTCAAGCATAGTCGGATACTTGCTTTTGGGAACAGCGATTTTTGTAATCTACAATTTGTTGAGTGCCGGTTTCAAAGGCGGTAAAGTATTGCGCGATCGTATGATCGTTCTTATTCTATTGATGTTGTTCAATATTGTGTTCTGGGCTTGCTTCGAACAAGCGGGTTCTTCATTGACACTCTTTGCTGATAGAAACGTTGATCGTCATATTGGCAATTTCGAAATGGGTGCAGCAACAACGCAGTTCTTCAATCCATTCTTCATTTTGATTTTCGGATCCATCTTCGCTGTAATGTGGGTTTGGTTGTCTAAAATTGGTAAAAACCCAAGCATTCCAATGAAATTTGGTCTTGGTCTTCTTCAATTAGGTCTTGGCTATTTAGTGGTTCAATTGGGCGTTCAATTTGTTTCCGCAGATTATCAAGTTCCGTTGTTCACTCTAGCTATATTATACATGCTGCACACCACCGGCGAACTATTTATATCTCCGATTGGTCTATCCATGGTATCCAAGTTGGCTCCGGCGAATATGACGGGTACCGTAATGGGAGCTTGGTTCCTATCTATCGCTGGTGCAAACTATGTAGCTGCTTTGTTGGCGAAGCTCACAGGAGTTGAAGATGGCGGAGAGCCTGCCACTGCTGTAGATAGTTTCAATACGTATGTAGACATTTATACACAGATGGGCTTGATTACAATTGGAATTGGACTTGTCCTTGTACTATTGTCTGGTCCTTTGAACAAATTAATGCACGGGGTTAAATAAAACACTATGAGTCAAATACTCGACTACGAAGAAGAAGTTCCAAAAGTTGATTCAGCTCTAGCTGAAATCCAAAATTTCAAAGGCAAATACCCTAAGCAATTGTGGTACTTGTTCTTCTCAGAAATGTGGGAGCGATTTTGCTTTTATGGAATGAGAGGAATGCTCACCTATTTTATGGTGAACCATCTTTTCATGAATAATGTGCAAGCGAACCTTCAATTTGGAGCTACCCAAGCATGGGTGTACGCCTTCACATTCATTGGAGGTCTTTTCGCAGATAAGATTCTTGGTTTTAGAAAATCACTCTTCTGGGGTGGTTTATTAATGATCACTGGAAGTATTATTCTAGCTATTAATCCAACAGAATTCTTCTTCTTGGGTATTTCATTTAACATTATTGGAACTGGTTTCTTCAAACCAAACATTTCCAGTATGGTTGGTCAGCTCTATAAAAATGGTGACAGCCGTCGTGACGCAGGTTTCTCTCTTTTCTACGCAGGTATCAATCTTGGAGCATTGCTCGGAGGTTATTTCTGTATTGCTATTGGAAAAGGTGAATTCATGAGTTCAATCATTTCCGAAGGACTTCGTTGGAATGTTGCCTTTGGATTGGCTGCGGTCGTAATGACCATCAGTTTGATCACGTTCATTTACACCCAAAAATCACTTGGTCCTATCGGTCTTTCTCCATTTGAGAAAATGGGAAATACAGGCAGGAGATGGCAAGATTATGCGGTTTATGTAGGCGGTTTGCTTTCTATTCCTGTAATCATGGTCATGGTAGCGAATACTGTTTATACAGACTACTTCATGTACATGATTGGCCCATTTAGTTTGATTTATTTGGGTTATGAAATTTCTAAGAGCACCGTTGATGAGAATAAGAAATTGGTAGCTGCTCTATTCTTTATCTTCTTCTCTGTAGTGTTCTGGGCAATCTTCGAACAAGCTGGCGGATCATTGAGTCTTTTTGCTTCTGATCACTTACACAGCAAGCTTTTTGGAATTTTCACTCTTGATCCAAATGGAGTTAACAATGCGGCGAACTCATTTTTCGTAATTGTATTTGCAGCCATTGTTGGTACACTGTGGATTTTTCTTGCAGCAAGAAAAATGGAACCTAATACTGTAGTTAAGTTCGGTATTGGATTCTTGTTCCTTGGTGCTGGTTACTTGATTTTCTTCTCTGGAAGATTCTTCGCGGATGCCGATGGAAAGTCATCACTTGATGTATTCACGCTCGCGTATTTTGCTGTTACATTAGGAGAACTTTGCTTATCACCTATAGGATTATCAATCATGACCAAGCTTGCTCCAGCGAGACTTCAAGGCTTTATGATGGGTATGTGGTTCTTGGCAAGTGCCTACGGTCAATATGTGGCTGGACTTTTTGGTGCTAGTATTTCACCAAGTGAAAGTGCTACCTCCGTTGAAAAATTAAACATTTATACTCAGGGATATTATGACTTTGCATGGTATGCGGTAATTGCTGGCATAGTTTTGATAGTCATTTCTCCATTGATCAGAAAATTGATGTTAGACGTTAAATAAACATTTCATGAAAAAGAACTTTATCATTTTTGGAGCTATAGCAATTGGTTTGGCAACAATGTCATTCTTATTGACTTCAAAAGAATCTTCAAACCAAACAACAGTTGCTCATCAAGACAAGACAACTGCTGCCAGCGGTATTGTTGAAGAAGGAGGCATAAATTGGATGACAATTGAAGAAGCGATGGCAGCAGAATCTAAGCAGCCTCGCAAAATCATGATCGACGTATATACCAAATGGTGCGGTCCATGTAAATTGATGTCACAAAACACGTTTACAGATGCTGATGTGGTAGCTTATATGAACGAGCACTATTACTGTGTAAAGTTTGATGCTGAGCGCGCTGATTCATGCGTTTTCAAAGGTCAAACCTTCAAGAATCCTGATTTCGATCCAGCAAAAACGGGAAGAAACGGAGTTCACCAATTTGCTCGCTACCTCAATGTTAGCGCTTATCCTACTCTAGTGTTTTTGGATGAAACAGGTGGATTGATTGGTCCAGTGGTAGGCTACAAGGCCCCCGGAGATCTAGAACTGTTTGTGAAATTCTTTGTTTCTGATCAATACAAACAAATTACTACAGCTGAGCAATGGCAGGCATATATGAATGCATTCAAGCCTACTTGGAAAAAGTAAAAGAAAATACAAAACATAAAAAAAGTCCTCACTGAAAAGCGAGGACTTTTTTATTTCTTGTAATGAGAGATTATCCCATCAATGCTTCCATTTTCTCAGTAAGAACGTTCTTTGGAACTGCTCCTACACTTTTGTCAACTACTTGTCCACCTTTTAGGAAGATAATAGTTGGGATGTTGCGAATACCGAATTTAGCGCTGATATCTGGATTCTCATCAACGTTTACTTTTCCGATAACTGCTCTTCCATCGTAGTCGTTAGCCATTTCCTCAACGATTGGAGTAACCATTCTGCATGGTCCACACCATTCTGCCCAAAAATCGATCATTACGGGCTTGTCCGAGTTCATCGCAACTTCTGCAAAGTTTGCATCAGTGATTTCTACTGCCATGATTTTATTATTTGTAAAAAGTTTGTTTATCAACGCGCCCAATGCCAACAACCTTACCAATTGAAAAGTTCAGTCGTTTTGACATTTTTCTTGGGGATGGCAAATGTAGAAAAAAAAATTGGATTGACGTGCGCACTACATTTGCCTCAGTTAAGAATCAGGAATCAATTATCACTTGTCATGGCTGAAAATCAAGCGAATGTGCTTTTAGACAACATATTAACACTTAAGAATCTGCTAAACGGCATTAGCGAAGACGTGGCGGAGATCAAGCCAAATGGGAAATGGAGCATCAAAGAGCATGTTGGTCATTTGTTGACTATCGAATCACTCTGGATCGCCCGTCTAGACGACTTTGCGATGGGCAAGGCCACATTACGACCCTGGAATGGCACAAATGCCGATACCGATGCAGGGGAGTTCAACAAGCAGCGTTTGGCGAAGATTTTCGAGGATTTTGAGTCCATTCGAACAGCACATGTTAAAATGATTGAATTTTATCTGCCAAAACAAGACGAATTGTCGTCGTTTCATGAAGGTAAACAGATGAAAATGACATTAAGAGATCATTTGGGAGTAATGGCAAACCATGATTTGGAACATATCGACATCATAAAGAATAGAATAAACGTAGCCTGATGAAAGCAGCGAGTTTGAGTGAGATAAAGAAAGAACTGAAGAGCATTCCTCAGGAGGTTTTGATTGAGATGGCTTTGCGCGTGGCGAAGTATAAGAAAGAAAACAAGGAGCTCCTCTCCTATTTACTTTTTGAGTCGCACAACGAGTCTTCCTACATTGACAGCGTTAAAGCGGAAGTCGAATCGATGTACGCCGAAATCAACGACACTAATGTTTATTTCGTAAAAAAGAGTGTGCGCAAAATCTTAAGATTTGTAACTAAATCGATCAAATACTCAGGACAAAAAACAACTGAAGTTGAATTGATGATTCATTTCTGCAAATGTTTACGGGCGTATGATTTGGTGTTGACTAGAAATCTGGTGCTTTTGAATATCTATGAGCGACAATTGGTCAAGATTCAAAAAGCGATAAGCACACTGCATGAAGATCTGCAGTTTGATTATCAAAGGGAGTTTGAAGAACTGTAGCTTCGCTGGTAGCGGGTAGTAGGTTGTAAGTGGTAAGTAGTAGGTAGTTAGTAATCAGTAACCAGTAATTAGTAACCAGTAAGTAGAAATGGAAAAGACGAATATATACTTGGCTTTGGAAGGGGCTGTGATGGATGATTATGCGGGGATAAAGATTGTGAAGCTTGCGGGCGACGCCAGTCTTTCGATGTATGTGGCAGATATAGCTCCCCATACCAAACTCACTCCTCATTATCACACTGAGGGTGTCGATACGTATCAAATATTGAAAGGTATTGGAACAATGAAGACAGGACCTTTTGTTGAAGGAAAGTCAGTTTGGACCGATAAATTCACCGCTTCAGAAGGAGATTGCTTTCATATTGAGCCAGGCATCGTTCACCAAATCTTAAATGAAACCGATGAGACCGTGATACTCGTTTTCGCATGTCCCGAATCTCATGTGGGCAGCGATCGTTTTTTTGTGGAGATGGATTGAGTAGCGTCTATCAATATTATTAGAAAATACAGAACACAAAAAAGCCTTTCCGAATGGAAAGGCTTTTTTAATATTTACAGGATAATTATTCTCCTTCGCCAAGTGCTTCAACTTTCTTAATTTCTTCGTCAAGAATTTCTTCAATTGTCTTTCTTTCTGCCTCACTAAGCTTAGCATCCAATTTTGCTTGACGCTTCATGCTGCGATACATCTCACGCTTGTGAATTTCATAAGCCATGTAAACAGTGTATTTGCCTTCAGCATTCAGATATTTCTCTTCACCAATTTTGCGTAGCTCCGCAATTTGAGTGTTGGTTACCTCACGAATCAATGTTTGAAATTTATCATTGATTTCTGATCCCGAATTGGTTTCATTTTCATGAAGGTATTGATCAGTAACTACTTTGATCGTGGTCTCGACTTGTTGAGCCAATTCCTTTTTCGCTTGAAGATCTGCTTTGTTTTTAGCAATGTTTTCGTCAGAACTATCGCCTTTTCCAACTGATCGGAAATAACGACCATTGCTTTCATATTTGTTTCCAGTGAAAGGTTCTTTCACCTTTTCACCCATTGGAGATGTTTTGCCGCAAGAAATGATTGCCATTGAAATACTCAATAAAGCTACTATCCCAAAGAAGTTAAACTTTTTCATATTGTTTTGTTTTGAGGGTGCAAGTTAAAAATTGTGCCATGATTTACTACTAAGTAATCTGTAATATGCACTTATATATCTTTGTCCCATGTATCCTACTATATATCACGCTCTTTTAGACCTGTTCGGATTAGATTGGCCATGGGCTAAGTTGCTGAACAGCTTTGGTTTTTTTGTCGCTATCGCATTCGTAGTTGCCAGCTATGCAATGTCTCGCGAATTGAAGAGAAAAGAAGCTGAAGGATTAATCAAAGGAGAAAAACGCAAACTAATTACCGGAAAAGCTCCAGAATGGTCAGATATAATTACCAATGGTCTAATCGGATTTATTGTAGGTTGGAAATTCGTTTATCTATTCGCCAATAGTTCCACCTTGTTTGTTGCAGGTGGTACACCACAAGCTCATATCTTTTCTAGCGAAGGATATGTCTTGCTAGGATTATTGGTTGGCGGAGCATTTGGTTTTTGGCGTTGGTGGGAGTATAAGAAACAACAACTTCCAACTCCTAAGGAAACTATCGTAGATTATCCGGTTTATGAATATGCAGGCACAATCACATTCATCGCTGCAATTTGTGGGATAATCGGCGCTAAACTGTTTCACCTTTTCGAAAACCCCAAAGAATTCATGGCTTTTTTTACAAAGCCTGATTTACAAAGTTTTCTAAGTGGACTAACCGTTTATGGCGGTTTAATCATGGGGGCAGCGGGAGTTCTATTCTTTGCATATAAAAAGAAAATCAACTTTTTACATCTAACAGATGCTACCACTCCAGGATTAATGCTCGCTTACGGTATAGGACGAATTGGATGTCAAGTAAGCGGCGATGGAGACTGGGGAGTGGCAAATTCAGCCCCTAAACCGGGATGGCTATCTTGGATGCCAGATTGGGCTTGGTCCTATAATTATCCAAACAATGTGAATGGCATTCTTGGTCCGTCAGCAGACACTTTCGGAATGCGAATAACAGATCCAAATACTCCTTGTTGGGATGGTTACTGTACTGAGTTGGTACCTTCAGTTTGGCCAACTCCATTTTATGAAACTATAATGGCTACAATCATCTTCCTTATACTTTGGTCTTTGAGAAAGAGAATCAAAGTTGCTGGGGTAATTACAGGATTGTATCTTATTTTTAATGGAATCGAAAGATTTTTGATT
>JBJOKO010000112.1:0-8261 GCA_046046035.1 Bacteroidota bacterium
GCTAACACCTTCCATTCGGCGAGTGTAGACGTCGCGAGCGTTTTCAATAGCCATTTTCGAATCAGCAGCGTGAAGACTTCCCACGTGTTTGTGTGCAAGTCCGCTTTTACTGCGGATAAATATTTCCCAAAGGGGCCAATCTGCTTTGTTCATTTTGTTAATCTTGTAAGATTATAGAAGCGAAAGTATGAAGTTTGCTTCAAGAAAAAACTGATTTTTGTTTGCACTATGGAAATATCAAGCTTGTTGAAGGAAACCTTTCCTTCCATATATGAAGAATCTGCACGAAAGGAGATTGAAAAAGAGGGTGTTATAATGGAATTGAAAGCAGGGGAAATGCTAATGGATATTGGTGGTTACATCAAATACATTCCGCTAGTATTGAAAGGTATGCTTAAAATTATGCGCGAAGACAGCGACGGCAATGAGTTGCTGTTGTACTATATCCGACCAGGAGAAACCTGCGCCATGTCGTTGACATGTTGTATGGGTGATGCGAAGAGCACGGTTAGAGCAGAAGTGGAGGAAGATGTTTTGGTGATTGCCATTCCTATTCGCTTCATGGACAAATGGACCAATGAATTTCAATCATGGAAAAGTTTCGTGATGCATACCTATCAGATGCGCTACGAGGAGCTTTTAAGAACGATTGACGGAATTGCTTTTCAAAAGCTAGACGATCGCCTAGAAAGAGCATTGAAAGAAAAATGTGCATCCCTAGGCACGAATTCACTCGTGATTACGCACCAAGAATTGGCTAATGAGCTTAATTCATCTCGAGAAGTTATTTCTCGTTTATTAAAGCAAATGGAAAGAAAAGGCAAGGTACAATTGGGCAGACATAAAATAGAAGTGCTATGAAGTGTGAAGTATGAGGTGTGAAGTATGAAGTATTCTTTTACTTCACACTTCAACCTTCATACATCAAACTTCCGTATTGTGACCAATGTTACTGCGAGGTATGTTTTAGTCGTTGCATCTTTGTATCAAAATTAGAACAAGATGGAATTGACTGAATTATTAAAGCAACCCAATGTAAAGGTGGTTGACGTTCGCACTCCAGCAGAATTCGCTGGCGGACATGTTGCGGGATCTATTAATATTCCTTTGAATGAAGTACCAACACGCGTAAAAGATTTTCAGGCGTTTGGTGGTCCAGTGATTTTGTGCTGCGCTAGTGGCAACAGAAGTGGACAAGCTACTTATTTCTTACAATCACAAGGCATGGACAGCGTATACAATGGTGGCTCATGGCTGGATGTAAATTATTTTTCTAACGCTAAATAATAAGTGTCATGATAGGATTTATTAAAAAACTTTTCGGAGGACAATCGGTGGATATTCAGCAACTGATTGCCGATGGAGCAAAAATTATTGATGTGCGCACACCAGGAGAATTTTCTTCAGGTCACGTGAAAGGCGCTGTCAATATTCCACTTGATCAAATTACTTCTAAAATGAAGCAATTGAAAAAAGAGGAAACGTATGTATTGTGCTGCAGAAGCGGCATGCGTAGCGGTAATGCAACACGAATACTGAAGTCTTCAGGATTCACAAACGTTCACAATGGCGGAAGCTGGATGAACTTAAAAAAATAAAAAACAATGGCTGAACATCAAGAAACATTCGGAAGTATCATCAATGGTGATAAACCGGTTTTGATTGACTTCTATGCAACTTGGTGCGGGCCTTGTCAATATCAATTGCCGATAATGGATGAGGTAGCGCACGAGGTGAAAGACGGTGCAAGGATTTTAAAAATCGATGTGGATAGAAATCAAGCGTTGGCAGGCCAACTCGGGATTAGAGGTGTGCCAACTTTGATGTTGTACAAGAAAGGGGAAGTCCTTTGGAGAGTGAGTGGTGTGAGAGATAAGGATACATTGGTTGCTTTATTAAAAGAACACGGGGCCTAGGCCCCGTGTTTTTTTTATCTCTCTATTTCTTTTAAGCAGCTTCTACTGCTTTTTTATCTCTTTGTTTTGCTGCGTAAGCATTCGCTGCTTCGCGAACCCAAGCACCATTTTCGTGTGCTTTGATTCTGGTGTTGATTCGTTGCTTGTTGCAAGGACCGTTTCCTTTTACAACTTCATTGAATTCAGTCCAATCAATTTCACCGAAGTCATAATGACCTCTTGACTCATTCCATTTTAAGTTTGGATCCGGTACAGTAAGTCCCAAATATTCTGCTTGAGGAACAGTCATGTCAACGAACTTCTGGCGCAACTCGTCGTTGCTGTGACGTTTGATTTTCCAGATAGTGTTTTGTGCACTGTGTGCAGAATCTTTATCCGAAGGACCAAACATCATTAGAGCAGGCCACCACCATCTATTGAAAGAATCCTGAGCCATTTTCTTTTGTTCAGGAGTGCCCTTTGCTAGAGCAATCATGATTTCATATCCTTGACGTTGGTGGAAGCTTTCTTCCTTACAAATGCGAATCATTGCTCTGCTGTAAGGACCGTAAGAAGTTCTTTGTAGAGAAACTTGATTGACAATAGCAGCGCCATCTACAAGCCATCCGATCGATCCGATATCAGCCCAGTTGAGGGTGGGATAATTGAAAATGCTAGAGTATTTGGCTTTACCAGAATGTAGTTCCTCGATTAATTGATCTCGGTTTACACCCAAAGTTTCGGCTGCGCTGTACAGATACAACCCGTGACCTCCCTCATCTTGGATTTTTGCAAGCAAAATCGCCTTTCTTCTAAGCGAAGGGGCGCGAGAAATCCAATTGCCTTCAGGCAACATGCCTACGATTTCGCTGTGCGCGTGTTGAGCAATTTGACGAATCAAAGTTTTGCGGTATCCGTCTGGCATCCAGTCTTTCGCCTCTACTTTATGCTCCCCATCAACGTACTGCTGAAATTTTTCCAACAATGCTGTATTTTCCATATTCAGATCATTCTTAATTGGACAACAAGATTAAGAAAACAAATGTTCCACATCGAAAAAAAAAATTTGATTTAAATCAGTATTCGACGAACCGGCCTTCTTCTATATACATTTGCGTGACCAAATAAGCCTATGAGACCTAAATTTCATCCCCTTACAGTTTCCGATGTTAGACAGGAAACCGTTGATTGTGTGTCTGTTGCATTTGAAGTTCCTTCAGAATTGAAGGAAGTTTTCAAATTTAAACAAGGTCAATACCTCACTTTACGCGAAACTATAGAAGGCGAGGATGTAAGAAGGTCATATTCAATATCAAGTGGTATTAATGATGGCGAACTTCGTGTTGCTATCAAAAAAGTAGATGGCGGATTATTCAGTACTTGGGCGAATGAAAACCTAAAAAAGGGTAGTGAAATTCAAGTAATGACGCCAATGGGGAATTTCTCTCCAGACCTTTCAAAAGAAAATAAAAAGAGATACTTACTCGTAGCAGCTGGTAGCGGAATTACTCCGGTAATTTCTATTGCTCGCTCAATTCTAGATACAGAACCGAATTCAGAGGTTAACTTGATTTATGGAAATCGTTGGTTCAATACCATCATTTTCCGCGAAGAGCTCGAGAATTTGAAAGATAGATTCATCGGTAAATTCAGAGTTTTCCATGTTTTGAGCGCTGAACCAAGTGATATTCCTCTTTTCCACGGTCGTATTGATACCGACAAGTGTAGAGGTTTCAATGGCACATTTATCGACTTCAAATCGATGAATGAGATATTTGTTTGCGGTCCTGAATCAATGATTCGTGCGGTGTCTGAATATTCTGAAGGTCTTGGAATAAGCAAAGACAACATTCACTTTGAACTTTTTGCTTCGCCTGGTCAAATCAAAGAGCGTGCTCCAAGAGAAGAGAAGGAAGTAAAAAGCACCGACGAGGTATGTGAGGTACAAGTAATTCTCGATGGGCAAGAATCCAGTTTTGCGATGCCAATGAATGGCATGAAAATCTTGGATGCAGCTCAAAGAAATGGAGTGGATATTCCATTCTCATGTAAAGGTGGAATGTGCTGCACGTGTCGCGCTCACATTAGTGAAGGAACAGCAAACATGGAAGTGAATTACGCTCTCGAACCTGGTGAGGTTGAAAACGGATTCGTGCTCACATGTCAAGCGGTACCTACTTCTAAAAAGATTATTGTCGACTTCGACAAACAGCTTTAAGACTTTATTGCAATTCAGAAAGTTCTAGCCAACGCAAGGACTTCATATCGAGCTCTTCAACAACTTTTCCAAGTTTGTCTGAAGTTGCCAATAGTTCTGCGTGATCTGAAATTCCGGAGTTTAGAACTGCTTCTAATTTTGCTTTTTCTGCCTCGAGTACTGGAATGTCCTTTTCTAATTGATCGAACTCAAATTTTTCTTTGAATGAAAGCTTCACTTTTTCTTTTGCTTTCTCTTCTTTTTTAACTTCGATAGCCGCTTCAGCAACAACGATTTTTTGTTGTTTTTCCATGTCGTCCATCGTCTCACGGAATTTGGAATAGCTTCCCACGATATCACGAACATGTCCGTGTCCGTCAAGCACAAATACGTGATCTACAAGTTTGTCAAGGAAATATCTATCGTGACTTACAATTATAAGGCAGCCCGGATAATGCATCAGATATTCTTCTAATGCAGAAAGGGTAAATACATCAAGGTCGTTGGTAGGCTCATCGAGAATCATGAAGTTTGGATTCTTCATGAGAAGCAACAATAACTGAAGACGTTTTTTCTCTCCACCACTTAGCTTTTCAATGTAATTGAAGTGCATGTGTTTTGGAAACAAGAAACGCTCAAGCATTTGCGCAGCTGTAATTGTTTTTCCTTTTTTGAGAGGGATAAATTCAGCTACTTCTCTGATGGCTTCGATTACTCGTTGACCATCTTTAAGTGGAATACCATTCTGACTGTAATAGCCGTAAACAATGGTTTCTCCGACGATTACTTTTCCGCCGTCAGGTTGTATTTGATTTGTGAGAAGATTTAAGAATGTGGATTTTCCTGTTCCATTTCTTCCTACTAATCCAATTTTTTCACCTGATTTGAATACGTAGTCAAATCCATCAAGAATGACAGTGTCGCCGTATGTTTTTCTGAGTTTATGAAGCTCAATAATTTTACTTCCTAAACGAGAAATATTAATCTCCAATTCCAATGAATCATCATCAGAAGTTTTACGCACTTTTTCTTTTAGCTCTTCGAAACTATCCATGCGGCTTTTGCTTTTGGTAGTTCGTGCTTTGGGCATTTTGCGCGCCCATTCAAGTTCACGTTTGAAGAGGTTTAAATTTTTCTCTCGTGTACTTTCCTCTAATGCCTCACGCTCTGCTTTTTTCTCCAAGTAATAGGAGAAGTTTCCTTTGTATTTGTAGATGCTTTTGTTTTCCATCTCCAAAATTTCATCGGTAATGTTTTCCAAAAAGTATCTATCGTGGGTAACCATAAAGATGGTCATATTTGAACGGTTGAGGAAGTCCTCAAGCCATTCGATCATATCTAAATCGAGGTGGTTGGTAGGCTCATCGAGAAATACCAAATCAGGTTCTTCGATCAACACTTTTGCTAGAGCAATACGTCTTTTTTGACCACCTGAAAGAGATCCTGCAATTCTATCTAAGTCATGAATTTCAAGTCCTCCAAGGATTTGACGAACCTTTGCTTCATAGTCCCATGCTCCAGTTTGGTCCATTGCGTCGTGAGCAACTTGCAGATCACCTTCGTTTTCTAATGCTTTTTCATAAAGAGCAATAGCACGTGTCATAGGGTTATTTGCATTGAATACGTTTTCAAGAATAGACAAACTGTCATTCAGTCCGTGTTCTTGTGCTAAAAAGCCAACTCTAACTTCTTTGTTAAAGCTAATAATTCCGGTGTCGGGCGTTTCGATGCCCATTAGAATTTTGAAAAGTGTTGATTTTCCTGCGCCGTTTCGAGCCACCAGAGCGACTTTCTGACCTTTTTCAATACCGAAAGTTAAATCTTCAAACAGGACTCTGTCACCGAAAGATTTGGAAATATGTTCTACAGATAGATAATTCATGCGGTGCAAAGATACCCTTGAATTTGATGTTCACACATTCGGATTACATTTGGAGCAATAATGAAACTGAATTGGTACACATATAAGTGGGGTGAATTGAGTGCTCAAGACCTCTATGATTTGCTTGCATTGAGAAGTGCAGTGTTTGTAGTTGAGCAAAATTGTCCTTATCAAGATTTGGATGGTAAAGACCAGAAAAGCGATCATGTTTTCGCTAGAGATGAAGATGGTGAATTGGTGGCATGCGCTCGTATTGTTCATCCAAATGTGAGTTATTCTGAATGGTCAATTGGTCGAGTAGCTACTGCTATGAAAGTGCGCCGAAATGGAACAGGAAAACTTTTGATGGAGCATTGCATGAATTATTTGATTCAGGATTGCGGTGCGGGCGGAATTCGAATTTCAGCACAAGAATATTTGTTGAAATTTTATGAAGGATTTGGTTTTGAACAAGTCTCTGAATCTTATCTCGAAGATGATATTCCGCATGTTGAAATGCTATATGTACATTCTAAATAGATGTTATGACCGAAGAATTTAAAAATGCAATTGAAGCCTTGAAAGCAGCTAGGGAAGAGGCTTTTGAAAAGGTAGCTGGGTGGAGTGAAGAACAATTAAACTTTAAGCCATCACCAGAGTCATGGAGTGCAATTCAAGTTTTTCAGCATATTATGTTCAGTGAAGCTGGAACTTTTGGATACACTTTAAAAAAGACTTCAAGTGGTTGGGAAGCATTGGATAGAGTGGGGGAACAAGAAAAGTCAAATGGAGAGAGATTGGTCAGTCGCCTTGAGACAAAAGAAAAATTTGCTGCGCCTCCTGTTCTTCCTGAACCTTCTGGTCAAGAGAGTTTTGAGAGTTTAAAATCTCGATGGGATGAATTGAGAAACAATTTGATTCCATTTTTTGAAAATATGGATGAGGCTTTTTACGATCGCTTGGTCTTTAAACAGCCAGCCGCGGGAATGGTCACTCCGCTAGTTACAATACAGTTTTTAACCAAACATATAGAGCATCATTTCATGCAATTGGATGAATTGAAGGCAGCATTTTGATGAATTGGCGTTCTTACATATCGATAGATCACGGTCACTACAATTTTTGTTTGTTGATAGCATTCTTGCTTCCAATAAATAAGAAGTACGTTCCTCTGGTTATCGCTGCATACCTGCTGTATTCGATTTATTATAGCCTGAGAAGGAAGTATTTTTCGATTAATGCATCGAATGTTTTTTTACTTATTCCTACAGTTCTATATTTTGCTTTAATAGCCACCTTCAATGGGGCAATTGATGAAGCAGCGGCAGGGAAGGAATTGGAGATAAAAGCGAGCATGCTTATTTTTCCTCTACTTGCATTTATGACCCCAAAAATGACACGTCATCATTTGCAGAAAATTATTAATGCTTTTGTTCTTGGGTGTATCATATTTATGTTCTTCTCATTAGGATATGGTGCATATCGAGCAAGTGTTTTTGATAGCAGAGAATATTTGACCTACAGTAATCTTGGGATAATCTATCATCCTACGTACATGGCGCTTTACCAATGCATATCCTTGACTTGGTTGTTGTTTAGAGGGATGAGAAGTGACTATTTTTTATGCAATAAATATGTTCATTGGATTTTGTCTTTTTTCATAATCGGCTATGTTGTTTTATTGGCATCTAAAGCGGGGCTATTGACTTGCGTAATCGCGATAGTTTGGGCAGGAATTGTTGCCTGGAGAAAGGGAGTAATGCGTCGACATATGTTCGCCGTTTGTTCTCTTAGTATTACCGCATTAGTGGTGTTGATCGCTTCGTTGCCATTGACATCTGATCGCATTGAAGCTGCCGCCACTGATATGACACAGGTTCAGGCCAATCAGGCGGATGTTCATCAAGAGGCTAAGAGTTCTACTGAATTAAGAAAAGTAACTTGGACGGCTTCTTTGGAACTAATGAAATCTGAATTTTTCGGAACAGGTGTTGGTTCAGCTACACCGAGGTTGGTGTCGATTTATGAAAGAGAAGGAGAGGGGTATGCTGCTGAGAGAAAATTAAATTCACACAATCAGTTTTTTCAGATTGGTGTCGAATATGGTTGGCTTGGACTCGGATTATTCGTCATTTTTATTGGGTTGGCTGTCTACAAAAGTTTCAAGTTGGATAGTTTCATGTTTCAAGGATTAGTTGGAATGACAGTATTTAATTTTCTCTTTGAATCTTGCTTGGAAGTTCAGGCTGGAGTGGTTTTTTTCTATTTCTTTTTGATGCTTTTTTCTCGTGTCGAGCAAAATGCGAAT
>JBJOKO010000113.1:0-8182 GCA_046046035.1 Bacteroidota bacterium
GGCGAAAATTAAAAAGCTTGATATCCCGTACTTGCAGACAGAGGTCAACCAATTGCTTGGTGGTATTGAGGAAGGGGCGCGCAGAACGGCCGAAATTGTTAAAGGTCTCCGTATATTCTCTAGAATGGATAGAGATACCTTGATTTCTTCAAATATCAACGACTCCATTAACAGTACTCTCGTGGTTATGAAATCAATGACCAAAGGGGAAGTGACTATTGTGAAAGAACTCGCTCCGGAGATGATAGACATTATGTGCTATCCTGGAAAGTTGAATCAGGTCTTTATGAATATTATTTCTAACGCGGTCTATGCTACTAATCTGCCGGGCAGAACTGTTGCGGATCGAATTATAGAAATTAAAAGTGAATTAAAGGATAAAGAGGTGATAGTGAGCATTAAGGATAATGGATCCGGGATAAGTGAAGCTCACATTGATAAGATATTTGACCCGTTTTTTACCACAAAAGCTGTTGGTGAGGGTACAGGTTTGGGGCTTTCGATTGTAAATGGAATTATCGAGGAACATAAAGGCTCCATTGAAGTATTAAGTAATCATTTGGAGGGTACGAAGTTTATTATACATTTACCACGCTTTATAGTTTAGTATAGTAGATTGCTGTGACGACCCGAAAAATTCTATATCTCGATGACGAGGAAAATAACCTCGTGGCTTTCAAAGCCCTGTTTCGACGGGACTATGAGATATATACCTCTACGTCACCACAGGAGGCTGTTCAACTTCTAAATGAATATCATATTCCAGTTATTCTTTCGGATCAGAAAATGCCCGAAATAAGTGGGGTAGAATTCTTCGAACTAACAAAGCAAGATTTTCCAAACGCTGTTCGTGTTCTTGTTACCGGTTACGCCGATATTGAAGCTGTTATCGACGCTATCAACAAAGGTGGAGTGTATCGTTATGTTACCAAGCCATGGGATGAGAACGATTTGAGAATTTGCATCGAAAATGCATTCGATAAGTATGAAAGCGGAATTGAGCTTGAGCAAAAGAATATGGCGCTCATGCTTGCTAACTCAGAACTAGAGAAATTTATATACAGTGCTTCTCACGATTTAAGAGCTCCACTTGTTTCTATAAAAGGTGTAATTAACCTTGCAAGAATGGAACAATTGGGAGAGAAATCGGATCAGTACTTCACGATGATTGAGAAGAGTGCTAATAAATTGGACGATTTCGTTCAGAATATTATCCACTTTTATCAAAATTCAAAAAGCGAAATCGAAAATAATCCCATCGATTTTCAGGTGTTTATTCCTCAACTTTTGGAGCAGTATAAAGGCTACGAAGGCGCGGAAAGAATCGAGTTTAGAACAACCATCAATTGTACCTCTGGCTTCAGAGGTGATGAATATCGATTCAGAATTATTCTTGGAAACTTAATAGCGAATGCAATCAAATTTGCAGATTCATCTAAAGTGTCAAGTATTGTTGATCTTGAGGTGATTCAAAACGCAGAAAAGGTATTGATTAAGATTACAGACAATGGTCTTGGCATTCCTGCCGATACCACGGATGTTATCACCGCATTATTTAATAGTCGCTCAGAGAAAAGTCCGGGAACCGGGGTTGGGCTCTACCTCATCAGGGAGGCCGTTTTAAAAATGGGAGGAAAAATTCAAGTTTCTTCTCTATTTAAAGATCATACAAAATTCATTCTCGAAATACCTAACAAAGCATGAGGAAGTTGGTTTTACATCTCGTAGATGACAATGACATCGATATTGCAGTAAACACTAAATTACTGCAGCTCGCTCAAATTGGCGATGAGACTGTTGTCTACAATAGTGGGGTGGCCTTCCTGGAAAGATTGGAAGCTGAAAAAGAGCACTGGTTGCAACAAGACAACGTTGTGCTTCTCGATATCATGATGCCAGGACTAACAGGCTTCGAAACAATGATTCGTTTTGGAGAAATGGATGAGTCCGTTCACAAAGCATTCAATGTCTTTATGCTTTCAAGCAGTATTGATAGAAATGATATCAAGAAAGCCGAAGGAACACCATTCGTTCACCGCATCCTAGAAAAACCACTAGACGTTTATTTGCTCAAGAAGCTTATTCAGGAACTCGGGTAGAGCGGTAGTTAATCCAAATGCACCCAAGTGGAAACAAGTGCAACCAAATGCACCCAAGTGAAATCAAATGCACACGAATGGGATTGGGTTAGTTCAATTTTTTCTACAAGAGCTTTCGTCTGAAATTCAGAATAATTTTCTATGATTTTCTATTTGTGTTCATTTGTGTTCACTTGTGTTCACTTGTTTCCATTTGTGTTCACTTAAACTCACGACCCCACGACCCCACGACCCCACGAACTCCCGACCCCACGAACTACCTCTCGCCGCGCAACATCTCCCTCTTCCCTGGAGGGCCGGGGAGTCTGGATGTGTGAAAACCTGCTGTTGTTAAGTCTCTTCTTACTTGTCCTTTTGCGCAGTAGGTGACAAATATTCCTCTGTTGCGCATCGAGTTGTAAAGCTTTTGGAAAATATCTAATGTCCACATTTCAGGTTGTGCTCGTGGACCAAATGCATCATAAAAAATCACATCATAATACTCTGCACGAACGGGCCATTCTTGAACAGTGATGTTTAATTTTTCGATGGTAAAAGTGTCGCTGATTTCAATTGCTTTATTCCATTCAGCAGAATGAAGTTGTGTGAAGAAAGCGCTGTTCCCTTTGCCAACCGTGTCTTCTACATTGATGGCTTCTGTTACCTCAGTGCTTAGAGGGAATGTCTCTAATGTGGTAAACTCTATTTTTCGATTATACTTTTCACCGTATTCATTTGCAAGTACTGCATTTAGTCCGGTGCCAAATCCAACTTCTAGAATTCGTATTGGTTGTTGCAGTGGATCAACTAGGTCTAACCCTTGTTGGATAAAGACATAGCGTGATTCTTGGAGGGCCCCATGGCGAGAGTGATACGTTTCGTCGAGCTCAGGATTATACAAAGAATGTGAACCATCGCCTGTGGTGATGATTTGAGGCATTATTTTCTTCGCATCCATTCAACAAATTTATACTTTCGCATGAATACTAATGAAATAATAACGTATGGCTAAGAAACAAAGTGCTGATAAGAAAAAAGCGGGCAAGAATGACTCTATTCTAAATGCCGCTTCTCTCAAGTTTTTGGAGAACTATATCAATAACGCTTCACCAACAGGATTCGAAAGCCCAGGGCAGCAAATGTGGCTAGATTACATTCGCCCGTATATCGATTCTCATATTATAGACACCTACGGTTCTGTGGTTGGTGTGATCAATCCAGATGCAAAATATAAAGTGGTGGTTGAAGCACACGCAGATGAAATCGCGTGGTTCGTTCATTACATCACTCCAGATGGATTTATCTATCTGCGCCGCAATGGTGGCAGCGATCACATGATTGCTCCTAGCAAGCGAGTGAATATTCACACTCCAAATGGAATTGTAAAAGGTGTATTCGGATGGCCTGCTATTCATACAAGAACAGCGGAGAAGGAAGAAACTCCAAGCATGAAAAATATCTTCTTGGAAGTAGGTGCTACTTCTAAAGATGAAGTGGAAAAAATGGGAATTCACGTGGGTTGCGTAGCAACTTTCGATGATGAATTCATGGTGTTGAATGACCGTTACTACATGGGACGCGCTTTGGATAATAGAGTAGGTGGTTTCATGATTGCAGAAGTAGCTCGTATTCTTAAAGAGAATAAAGTGAAACTTCCTTTCGGTGTTTACTTCACCAATTCTGTTCAAGAAGAAATAGGTTTACGCGGAGCTGAAATGATTGCTCACCGCATTCAACCAGATGTGGCTATTATCACAGACGTTTGTCACGATTCACAAACTCCAATGATGAGCAAAATAATGAACGGTGATCTTGCATGCGGAAAAGGCCCAGTATTGAGCTATGGACCTGCGGTGCAAAACAACTTGCTTAAGCACATCATCGATCAAGCTGACAAGAATAAAATTTCAATTCAACGTCAAGCCGCTTCACGCAGCACTGGAACAGATACAGACGCTTTCGCATACAGCAATGCTGGTGTTGCAAGTGCCCTAATTTCTCTACCGTTACGCTACATGCACACCACTGTAGAAATGGTGCACAAAACAGACGTTGAAGATGTAATCAAACTCATCTACCATTCTCTTATTACCATTAAGAATAATCAGGATTGGCGCTATATCAAGTAGTAGGTAGTAGGTAATAGGTAGTAGGTGTTAAGTCACCTACTACCTGCTACCAACCACCAACCACCAACTACCAACTACCTACTACCAGCAGTTAGCCGTTTCATTACTTGCGACTGAATTTGTTGGAAGAATTGATCGGGGGAGTGGGTGCGCCAGCGTGTGTCGTTGAGGGCGCCACCTAGTACGAAATAGCTGTCGATATTGGCTGATTGAAAGTCTTCCAAAACGTGGTCGCGAAGATTTACTATTGCAATCCAGCCGTCTTCATCGTTTACTTCTTCAAACCATTCTTCATAGTAGCAATCATCGCTGCTGTGGAAGTTGAGTACATTTTCTCCTAAGAGAATATATTTTGAAATGCCATATTGCATGAGATGTTCTATGATCTCTCGCTTCAAGAGCATGATGTCATTGTAGAGCAAATCATTCCATTCGCCAATAAACTCCATTATTGCATATCCATCTTCGTAGTCGACGAAGAGGATTTTCATGAATAATGTTTGGCTACCAAAACTATCCCATTGAGGATGGATGTAGTGGTTGTATATTTTATCTGTAAATTCAAATTCGCTGTATTCTCTTTCATAAAATGGAGAATACGGGTCTTCGCTCGCAATGTAGAGTCCGCGCCAATTGTAGTAGGGTTCGAGATCGTGCATTATTTATTTTTATAAAAATCAACAGCCGCCCTTACACTCTTATGCTCGAGCAATAATTGTTTGGCACTTTCCTCGTCAAGACCAGTTTGATTCATGACCATTAGGGTACCGCGATTGACTAATTTTTTATTAGACAATTGCATATCTACCATTTTATTTCCAACCACCCTCCCGAGTTGAATCATGATGGAGGTGGAAATCATATTCAAAACCAATTTCTGAGCGGTTCCGCTTTTCATGCGAGTACTTCCAGTTACAAACTCTGGTCCTACAACAACTTCTACTGGATATTGAACAGCAGAGGCCAATGGAGAGCCGCTGTTGCAAGTGATACAACCAGTGAGAATGTTTTGTTCGTTGCATTTGTTAATTGCATGAATAACGTAGGGTGTTGTTCCCGAAGCAGCAATCCCGATAACAGAGTCATTCTCCCCAATTTCAAATTGAAGTAAATCATTCCAACCTGCTTCATGACTGTCTTCAGCCATTTCAACGGGATAACGGATGGCCTTGTCGCCGCCGGCAATAAGTCCCACTACCAAACCATGCTCAACACCAAAGGTTGGCGGACATTCTGAAGCATCGAGAATGCCAAGACGACCAGAAGTTCCGGCCCCCATATAAAACAACCTGCCACCCGCTTTCATTCTTGGAATGATAGCAGAAACAAGCTTTTCTATTGATGGGAGGGCCTTTTCTACGGCTAATGGCACCGTTTGATCCTCTCGATTAATATTGGTCAATAATTCGCCAACGCTCATTTTATCGAGGTTGTCGTAATGGCTGTCGCTTTCGGTGGTGGATTTCAAGGCAAAATATTTGGTACAAAGTTAGTTCAAGAAACCAAAATCGTATCTTCGAACCTTGTATGTCTTCGTGGAGACATCTAACTTTATTAAAGAATTATGAATTATCGCTCTTTTGTCGCAGTAGCGGCATTTATTTTCTTGGGGATGAACTTGAGTGCTCAGGTTGATTCGACGGAAGCAAGTGTAATGGATCAGGCTCTAGTGCCTGCAAAAATTATAGCTGCACGTCACCAGTTTACTGAAAATAATATGCGTGGAGCACTTACTCTTTTCAGAGAAGTATTAGACGCAGATCCTACAAATGCTTCTGCGATGTATGGAATCGCAGAATGTCACTACAATTTGAAAAAATATAATCTAGCTCTTGACTATTTGAACAGAGCCGTTGCTGCGAATGCAAAGGTGAATACAAGTACTGATTTCTTCTACGGTCAAATTCATCACCGTGTTGGCGACTTGGATAAAGCAAAATCGTATTATGAGAAATTCGCCAGCAACTCGAAAGGGAATTCATATGAAAAAGCATTAGCAGAGAAGTACATCAAGCAATGCGACTTCGCAAAGGAAATGATGAAGAATCCTGCGCCAGTGAAAATTGAAAACATGGGACAAGCTGTTAATTCACGTTTTGAAGAATACACACCGAGTATTACCGCTGATGGAAAAACGCTATTCTTCACTTCTCGACGCTCTGATACCAAAGGTGGCGATATTGATAAGAAAGGTGACTTCAAATTTTTCGAAGACATTTATTTTTCAAAATATAATGCTGAAAACGACGAATGGTCTGATGCAGAATCATTGTACGGCGCCGTAAATACAGAAACGTATGATGCAGTCTTGAGCGTGATTCCTGACGGAACAGGAATTTATGTTTACAAAAATACTGTGACCACTACTGGTGATATTTTTTATTCAAAACTGAATACAGTAGACAACGAATGGCTAGCTGCAGAAAGACTTTCAAAGCCAATTAATACAAGTTATTTTGAAAGTTCTATTAGCCAAACTGCTGATGGTAGCACCGTTTATTTTGTAAGCGAAAGACCTGAAGGAATGGGCCAAGGAGATATTTATGTTTCTTACAAAAAGGGAACTTCATGGTCTTCACCTAAGAGTTTGGGTAATGTGATTAATACAGAAGACGATGAGAAATTTGTTTTCATTCACCCAAATGGAAAGACACTTTATTTCGCAAGCAACGGCCACGAATGTCTTGGTAGCTATGACATTTTCAAAACAGAATTGGTGAATGGTCAATGGAGTATTCCTGTGAACTTGGGCTATCCAATTAATACAGTAAATGAAGAATCAACTTTTTCATTGACTAGTGATAACAAGATCATGATGATTGCTGCGGAATATTCTGACAACTATGGTGAGCGTGATATTTACAAAGTAGATGTGTCGGGTTATGATTTGCTTTCTAAAGGATATGAGACAGGCACATTCGGTCAGATTCTTTGCACAGCAGTGAATAAAGAAGGCAAGCCTGTTAAAGGCGTAAAAGTGGAAATCATGAATGCCGCAGGCAAGGTGATGTTCGCCGAAGAAACAGATCGCAACGGTCGTGTAAGAGCAAGTCTCCTAGGCAATCAAACATACAAAGTAGTCTTCACCGACGGCGAAGTAGTTCGTGAAAGAGAAGTAAACCTGACCTTGAAAAAGGATGGCGAAACGATAGAGAAGGTGGAGGAGAAGTTCTAGTGACTGGTGACTGGTGACTAGTGACCGACTACCGACGACTAGTGACCAACGACCAGGTACCGACTACCGGTGACCAACGACTGGTGACTAGTGACAGGTGACCAACGACCAGTGACCAGTGACCGATTACAAGTAGATACTTATATAAGAAATAAAAAGAGCAACCATTGGTTGCTCTTTTTAATTTTATTATCATCCATCATCCATCATCCATCATCCATCATCCATCATCCATCATCCATCATCCATCATCCATCATCCATCATCCATCATCCATCATCCATCATCCATTTGTCACTAGTCACTAGTCACTAGTCACTAGTCACCAGTCACTAGTCGTCGGTCACCGGTCGTCGGTCGTTAGTTCTTGACCACCGCCACCGTCTTCCCCGTCTTATCGTTTGAGATTTGGAGGAAGTATGTGCCTTTTGCTAGAGTGGATATATTGATTGTATTTGTTTCTGGATTTGTGATTGTTTGAACTGTTTTTCCAGTTGCATCCTGCACGATAATTCTATCGAATGCAAACCCTGATATTGTGATTTCACCGGTAGTTATTGTAGGATATACAATAAGTTCTTCGATGTTGTTTTCGTTGATTCCAATGCAATTTTCAATTTCTAAGTCTTGTGATGCATTGCCATTGCAATTTTGCGAAATGGAATATACATAAGTAATGTCGTATGTTCCTATACCGAGGTCAGTCGTGTTAATGGTTGTGTATTCGCTGCCATTCACGTAATAGATTCCACCCGCAGGAAGGCCACCTTCAAAAGTGTAAGAGTCATTCAAGCACAAAG
>JBJOKO010000114.1:0-8139 GCA_046046035.1 Bacteroidota bacterium
GTTTGTTTGTACTACCTTTCGGTCTCCCCCGCTTGCCCTTTGCAATTTTACTTGCATTAGAGCCTTTCCCAAGGGTCGAAATGATGCTGTCTGCTTTGGTTGTAACCTTAGCTTTGCGGCCTCGAGTACTAGATGCTTCTGCTATAAGATTGGCCGCATGAACGAGTGTTTTCAACTCGGCTTCTAATTTGCCAATCTCACGCTTCAGCTCGTCTAAAATTTTAGATGCCATAACGTTGTGGTTAATATATTATGGGACAAATGTAATTTGATTTGCGAGAATAAAACCATTCTGCTAGTACTTTCGCAGAATAATAAGAAAATTTAAGATGTCAACCATCAAAAAACCTTTGATAAAATTCAAGAAATCGGGACTTAGTAATGATGAGTTAATCACATTATACAAAGCGATTTTGAAGCCTCGTTTGATCGAGGAAAAAATGTTGAGTCAATTAAGACTTGGAAAGATAAGTAAGTGGTTTAGTGGTTTCGGTCAAGAGGCCATTTCCGTAGGCGTTGCGCTAGGTATGGAGAAAGATGAATTCATTCTTCCTATGCATAGAAACCTCGGAGTTTTTACAGGAAGAAATCTTCCATTGGAACAACTTTTCGCGCAGTTTCAAGGCAAGGAATCAGGCTTTACAAAAGGTCGTGATCGCTCGTTCCATTTTGGTACAATGAAACACAAAGTTGTGGGAATGATTTCTCACCTTGGACCACAATTGGGAATCGCAGATGGTATCGCATTAGCCAATAAAATTGGCAAAAAGGAAAAAGCAACAATTGTTTTCTGTGGTGATGGCGGTGCAAGTGAAGGAGATTTTCACGAGGCGATAAACGTTGCTACAGTTTGGGATTTGCCAGTTATAATAGGAATAGAAAACAATTCATGGGGATTGTCTACACCGAGTCGCGAACAGTTTCGTTGTAAACAATTTATCGACAAAGCAATTGGATATGGAATGCCTTCAGAAGATGCAATCCAAATTGATGGTAACAATATTCTTGAGGTATATACCACTGTGAAGAAGGCAGCTGAGAGCATCCGAAAAAATCCACGTCCAATTATGATCGAGTTCATGACATTCAGAATGCGTGGACATGAAGAAGCAAGCGGCACGAAATATTATCCTGAAGGCTTGATAGAATCTTGGGAGTCGAAAGACCCAGTTGATAATTATGAAGCTTGGTTAATTGATCAAGGAATTGTATCAACTGATTTTGTGCTCAACCTTCGCAATGAAATCAAACAAGAAATTAATGATGCCTTAAAAGTGGCATACGCTGAACCAGATATTGTTCCGAATACCGAAACAGAACTCGCTGATTTGTTTGCGCCTTTCAATGAAGCTCCTGTTGCACCATCTGGATCTGTGTCTACAAAAAGATTAATCGATGCTATTAGTGATGGTTTAAAGGAAAGTATGCTTAAGCACGACAATCTTATTCTAATGGGACAAGATATCGCTGAGTATGGTGGTGTATTTAAAGTAACTGATGGTTTCGTTGCAGAGTTTGGTAAAGATCGCGTTCGCAATACGCCACTTTGTGAATCGGCTATTGTCGGCACAGGCCTTGGTTTGAGCATGAGTGGTTACAAAGCAATGGTTGAAATGCAGTTCGCAGATTTTGTGACTTGCGGTTTAAATCAAATAGTAAATAACCTCGCAAAACTTCATTACCGTTGGGCAGAAAAGGCAGACGTTGTTGTTAGAATGCCAACCGGTGCAGGAGTTGCAGCGGGACCTTTTCATAGTCAAAGTAATGAGGCTTGGTTTTTCCATACTCCAGGTTTGAAGATTGCATACCCTGCTTTTCCAGCAGATGCAAAAGGTCTTCTTTGCAGAGCATTCGAAGATCCAAATCCAGTTTTATTTTTCGAGCACAAAGCGCTTTACAGAAGCATTGAAGGAGATGTTCCAGACGGCTATTACAGTTTGCCATTCGGTGTTGCAAATGTTTTAACTACGGGAGATAAACTTACAATTGTAACTTACGGACTCGGTGTTCATTGGGCATTGAATTATGTAAAAGAACATGGTGATCAAGGTATCGAGGTGATTGATCTTCGAACATTGGCTCCGCTTGATATGGATACCATTTACAACTCAGTTAGAAAAACAGGACGTGTTATTGTATTACACGAAGATTGTTTAACTGGTGGAATAGGAGGTGAGATTGCTTCTCGTATTACAGAGGAGTGTTTTGCTTCGCTTGATGCACCAGTGATGCGTGTTGCAAGCATGGATACACCTGTTCCTTTCAATGCTGGTTTGGAAAAGAATTTCTTAGCGAATAATCGTCTAGACGAAACTATAGAGAAGATCATGCGTTACTAAGTAGGCATGGAAATTTTCCTGAGAATATTGATCATACTTTCACTGGCATACGTCGGTGTATGTGTGGTCTATTTTCTTTTTCAGGAAAATTTCATTTTTGTTCCCACCTTTCCAAGTGATTCTTTCGAGAGCAAATTGTCAACTCCCACCGAAGAGTTTTTGTTAGATACTCCCCTTGGCGGAAAAATCCATGCGCTGCTTCTATCAGTCAATAATCCTCGAGGATTGGTTTTCTACCTTCACGGAAATACTGGTAGCTTGAAGCGTTGGCAATTTATGGCGGAAGAGGTTTCGAGTTATGGCTTCGACGTTTTTGTCATGGATTATCGAGGCTATGGACAGAGCCATGGTCAACGATCCGAGGCACGGATGCACCGCGATGTAGAATTTTGTTTTGATTTCATTTCCAAGAAATACCCAAATCTGCCTATTATCATTTACGGAAGGTCGCTCGGAACTGGATTTGCTACACGCTTGGCATCCAGAAGGATAGCGTCAGGTCTTGTTTTGGAAACACCGTTTTTCAATCTTATTGACGTCGCCAGAGCGTATTTGCCTTTTTTCCCGGTGGATACGTTAATTCGGTACAAAATGAGGTCGGATTTATACCTGTCGCATGTAGACTATCCTGTCCATATTTTTCATGGAACGAAGGATAAAGTTGTGCGTTATTCGTCTGCATTTAAGCTGTTTAGCCATTCGAGAGCTAAGAGCAATGTTCAAATGACTACAATAGTTGGGGGTAAGCATGGGAATCTCAATACGTTTCCCTTGTTCAGGGAACGTCTTTCTGCTTTTTTTTCAGAGGTATTATTATTAAATTCGCACCGCTCCGCCTAGGAGTTGCAACGTTTGGAAGCTTTTTCTCGACTTGTATTAAGAGATAATACCCAATTATGAAGACATTCTACAAGAGTATTGTATTGTCATTGCTATTGATTTTCGCTGGTAAAGGGGCTTCTGCTCAATTGGCAGCGACTCCTTATTCAGTAGATATGACAGTGCATTATGGAACCATCGGAGGAATAGACTTAACAGGTTATGTGACCTATGAAGTCTATGTGAATTTCACAACACCAAATAGCTATTTGCTTTCCGTATTTGGTGAAGAAGATCCGAACACAGACTGTGTTTTCGATACTGATACCGTAACCTACTTCAACTTTCCTTGTGGATTATTCCAATTTGAAGGGGAGTCGGAATTTGGTAACACCAACAACTGTCTATGGTCATTCAATGTTCCGGGATATGAAGCTTCTGAATTTGATTCTTATATGACCATTGGTCACCAATGTGGATCTGATATCAACGTGGATATTCCAGTGAACATCGGTTTTTGTCCAGAGTGGGTTGATACTTTCGAAGGGCCTTTTAACGGAAATAACTTTGACGGAGGAAGCTTTTTTTGGGATGGATGGGCTGTTTCTGTTGCTCCTGCTTACGATCCAGTTAACTCTGTGTCGCGCGCTGGGTCTGATTTGCGAGTGAAAATTGCGCAATTCACATCATGTGGCGGATTTAATGGTTGTTTTAATATTTCATACAAAGAAGCCAACCAGGTTGGAACCAACCAATCAGAATTCGAATACAATATTTGCTTAGATATACCGCATCCTTGTATTGACTTTCCATTAGATACAGAACCTATTGTTTCTAACCCGGCTTGTTTTGGAGATGATTCACAAATTGTTATTGGAGACGGCGGTTTCGGAAATGTGGATTATGCTCTTTATTCTGGAACCAATATTACTTCTGGAACACTCGTGAATTCCTACACTGATGAACTTACGGGATTGACTATTACAGGAACAGAGGCGGGGTCTTATTACTACACAATGGTTGATAGCGTAGGGTGTCGTGATACATCAGCAGTCTTTACAATTGTTGAACCAACTGAATTAATTTTTGAACCGGAATTGGTACAAGGAATTCTTTGTTTCGGAGATCAAAATGCTGCAATTGATTTGATTTGCAGCGGTGGAACAACTCCAGTGAGTATTACTTCTAATGGCGGCGGTAACTATGCTTGTGGGGATCAGCTAACAGATTTGAGCTGCGGAAACTACACCTTGATTGCTACTGACGGGAATGACTGTTTTGTCAATGTTCCAATCAATATCGTGTGTCCGGCCGAGTTGGTAATTGATTTGTCTTCTACAGATATCCCATGTTACAATTATGACAATGGAACAATTACCGGTACCGCTACAGGCGGAACAGGTCTAATCACAGCAGTACTTACTTTAGGTCCTGATGTAATAGAAACTCAGACAGGTACTGGCACTCTAAATATCGATTTTCAGGATTTAGATGGGGGTGATTATCAAGTAGCAATTACAGATGCAAATGGATGTGGTGAGACTTTTGACTTTACTATCATCGAACCTGCAGCTGTTGAGGTTACTCCAACTGTAACTGATGTGAACTGTTACAATGTTTGCAACGGTAGCGTAGAATTCGATATTCAAGGTGGCACAGGTCCTTTTGATCAAGTTGTGACCGATGCTGCAGGCGCTGTTGCCAATCCAAATGCATTATGTGATGGATTGCATACATACACAATCACTGATGCAAACGGATGTAATTTGACCGGTGAGTTTGAAGTTCTTCAACCATTGGAAATCACTTACACTGTTACTCCAACAGGAGCTTCATGTTTTGCTATCTGCGATGGTCAAATAGAAGTAACGGATGTTGCTGGTGGTCTTGATGGTTATGAATACACCATTGTTCCAAACGCTGGTTTTTGCGAAGCTCCTTGCTCTGGACCTTCTGCGAACTATACCAACTTGTGTGCAGGAACATACACGATAAATATTACAGACATCGCAGGATGCGTGAAGCCAATAACAAATATTATTGTCGATGGTCCTGCTGAACTTATGATTCAACTGAACCCAACCAATGTAAGTTGTTTTGGTTTTGGAGATGGACAGGTAGTGGTTACTAGTACTGGTGGTACAGGCGACGTCAACATGATTCCAACCAACATGGCTCTTCCTACCACTATTACAGATTTGGCTCCAGGTACATATACATACACCATCGAAGACAGCAATGGTTGTATCGATGAAGAAGACGTGATTATCACTGAGCCGGATTTATTGGTTACAACTTTGACATCTACGAATGATGTATCATGCGGTGGAGCTTGCGATGGAACGCTCGTTTATGAAGTTGTAGGCGGGACAACTCCTTATTCATACGAATTGCTTCCAGACGGTACAACTGGTGCTGTAAATGGCACTATCGGCTTGCTATGCGCAGCGGATTACCAAATAGTAGTTACCGATAATAATGATTGTGTTTCTACACTTGACTTTACAATTGAAGAGCCACCATTGTTGAATATCGATTTCAACTTGAATGCCCCTACATGCACTGGGATGACAGACGGAACAGCAGTTGTTGTTGTTAGCGGCGGTACAGGAGACTTGACAACTTTTATCAGCCCAGAAGAAGCGTTTAATCTAACGGATAATGGTGATGGCTCATTTGCTATTGATTCGCTGGGTGAAGGAACTGTAATAGTAGAATTGATTGATGAAGTGGGATGTATTATAGAAGAAGAATTTGATGTTATTCCAGACATCATTACTGATATGGTTTTGAGTACTTTCTCATCACCTGAATCATGTTGGAATACACAAGATGGAACGGCGACAGTTGCAGTTCAGAACGGTAACCTTCCTATTTCTTACCTATGGAATGACAGTGAAGAGCAAATTACTCCGACTGCAATTGGACTAACGTCGAATGAAATTTATACGGTAACTGTTACCGATGATATCGGTTGTACACTTGATGCATTTGTTCTTGTAGAACCAACTATAGGTTGCTTTTTTATCTCTACAGGTATTACACCTAATGGTGATGGTTCGAACGACTTCTGGGTAATTGGAGGTTTGGAATATTTCCCTCAAGCAACTGTTGATGTATTCAATAGATGGGGGCAACAAGTATTTAGCTCAAAAGGGTACAACAACCCTTGGGATGGACGTCTTGAAGGAGAGCTTCTTCCTGTGGCCGATTACTATTTTATCATTGAGTATGACAATACCAAGGATCCAATCCTCGGCACAGTAACCATCAAATACTAAGGAGAAAAGTAAAATGAAAAGAATAATTTCAATTTCAGTTTTAGCTGTTTCTCTTTTAGTGAGTGCAACGGCTAATGCACAGCAAATTTCGAGAAGAACTCAATTTGCAATTAATACATTCATGGTGAATCCAGCTATTGCTGGAACTCAAAATTACTCTCCGGTTTTTATAAGTTATAGAAACCAATGGGCAGGATTTAAGGGTGCGCCAACTACATTTATGGCAAGCGCTCATACAAAGCTTCAACACGGAATAGGAGTGGGGGCAATTGCCTACAGCGACAATTCAGGTGGGGCAATTTCTGAGAGTGGCGCTGAACTGACTGGAGCATATAGCATCGATCTGAATAATTATGATGCAGTAAGTTTTGGTCTGAGTTTGAATGCATCTCAATACAAATTTGATAATGCTTCACTAGTGGTGCAAGATCAAACCGACCAAGCACTTAATGGCATGCAGGCTGAATCACACTTTAATGTCGATGCGACTTTCGGATTTGTAATTTATGGTGAGAAGTACTATGCAGGATTTTCAATACCACAATTATTTGAAAGCGATTTGAATTTGGAAAGTGCTATCAATCCTGGTGAAAACACCAACATGAGACACTTCCAATTTATGGGGTCTTATCGTCATTACGTGAATGATACTTGGGATATTCAAGGAAGCGGGTTTATGCGCTTCACCACAGTGACACCTGCACAAATTGATTTGAATTTTAGAGCGAATTATAATGGTGCGGCTTGGGCTGGATTTACTTATCGCCACAAAGATGCAGTTGCATTTATGTTTGGCGGTATTTACCGCAATTGGACTTTAGGTTACAGCTACGATATTACCACAACAGATGCGCGCTCTTTGAGCCCACATACCCACGAGATTCTGATGGGATATTATATCGAAAGAAAGTCTGGTAAATTCCGTTCCAACAGCCTAGGTCCTCGCCGTCTAGGAAGAAGCCAAGTAGTGAATTAATTTTTTAGAAAAACGTAAAATGAAATCATTTCTGTCTGTTGCATTATTACTGTTTGCTTTCAACGCATTCAGTCAGTATAAAGGAATTGAAATAGAAGAAGTAGACAACGGCGGCCTTGTTAAAGGCAGAACATATCGTGTCTATATCACTTTGGCAAATGATAGCGACCAAGTTTTCATGGCATACGGCGATAGCTTGCACCCAATGTTAATTCAATCAACAAAACCATTTGTTCAATCGTTGATGGGCGGCTTGACTTCGAAGAACATCAGCCGAAAACTTACCAATGAGAAACCAGAGGTGAAATTCGACTCTTATATAACTATTGGTGCAGAGGATAATTACAATAACAACACCGAGGTGCTGAAAATAGGTGAGGAGTTTGAATCCACTGGAAGCAATCTGCAAACCAAGGATGGTGCATGGTTTTGTTTGCCAGGTAGTCCTCTTGCCTATGCAGGTTCAGATAAGAAAGTACTATTAATGCAATTGACAACGGAGGGAGAGGTAGAAGGAACTTTTTCAATCATGGGGAGAACCGCAGATGGAAAAAACTTCCTTCAGAACAATCTCAAGTTTTCTATTCCAGTTTCTAAAAAGAAATAATTACAGGAATTTTCCTGTATACGATTCTTTCACTTTCTTCAATCCTTCGGGCACTCCGGAGTAAACGAGGTTACCACCTTTGTCTCCGCCTTCTGGACCTAGATCAACAAGCCAATC
>JBJOKO010000115.1:0-8126 GCA_046046035.1 Bacteroidota bacterium
AAGAATAGGATTGGCAATTGCTCCAAGCAATTCGTCTATCGTTTACGCAATGATAGAAGCGGAGAAAACAGGATTGTATAAATCTACCGATGGCGGGTTCTCTTGGAATTTGGTAACAACAGAACACATAGATGATCGCCCATTTTATTACAGCGAATTTTATGTAGATCCATCTAATGAAAATCATTTGATTTATTTACACAGCACTGTATCAGAAAGTATAGATGGTGGAAAAACATGGAATACTCTTCTGCCTTATTGGGGAGTGCATCCAGATCATCATGCTTTTTGGTGGAGCAATTCAAATCCATCTTTCTTGATCGAAGGAAATGATGGTGGATTAAATATTTCAAGAGACGGTGGACGTAACTGGCAGTTTGCAGGCAATCTTCCGCTAGGACAATTTTATCATATCAATTATGATCTTGAAACTCCTTACAATGTCTATGGTGGAATGCAAGACAATGGATCTTGGAAGGGCCCTGGATATGTTTGGCATGAAGGCGGAATTATTGATGCGGATTGGCTAGAAGTTATGTTCGGCGATGGTTTCGATGTGGTGCCTCATCCTAACAATCCGAAAAATGTTTACGCTATGTCACAAGGTGGAGAAGTAGCTCTTGTCGATACAGAGACAGGAATTTCCATTTATGCAAAACCAGTCTCTGAGGATACTACCAAACTTAGATTTAATTGGAATACTGGAATTGCCGCGAATTCTAAAGGCGTTTATCTAGGTTCTCAATATGTGCATTTTTCCAAAGATGAAGGACGCACATGGAAAAGAATTTCTCCGGATCTAACAACGAATAATCCCGAAAAACAACAAGGCTTCAAAAGCGGAGGATTAACGACTGATGCCACAAGTGCCGAGACCTATTGCACCATTCTCGCGATTAGTCCATCTTCTTTGAATCAAGATGTAATTTGGGTAGGAACTGATGATGGAAATGTACAGCTAACGAAAGATGGCGGAAATACGTGGAATAACCTCATTAGCGCTATTTCAGGTGCACCAAAAGAAGGATGGGTGCCATTTATTCTGCCTGGTGTAAAAAATGCAGGAGAGGCATTCGTAGTAATTAATAATTACAGAAAAAATGATTGGAAGCCCTACTTGTTCCATACTACTGATTACGGCAAATCATGGAAGAATCTTGTTTCTGAAAAAACAGTTCTTGGTCATTGCTTGAGTATTGCTCAAGATCCAATTGCCGAGAATCTTCTTTTCCTCGGCACTGAACACGGGCTATACGTGAGTTTTGATTACGGAAAAAATTGGGAAAAATGGACGCATGATTATCCCAGCGTTGCAACTCAAGATTTGAAAATTCATCCTGTTGAAAGTGATTTGATCATAGGCACTTTCGGAAGAGCAGCTTATGTGTTGGATAATATTGAGCCACTTCGCCAAGCTGCTTTGAAAGGCCCTTCAATGCTTGATTCAAAACTTGTAGCCTTTAATTCACCTAAATCTTACATAACTTATTACACTCGACCACGTGGACAAAGATTCCCAGCGGATTCCTATTTTGAAGGAGATAACAAGTCGGGTGGTACTCAATTGACTTATTATTTTAAAATAGATAAAGAGACATCAAAGGATGAAAAGGACAAGAAAAAGAAAGTGGAGGAGAAGAGCGATAAGAAGTTGGATAAGAAAGTGAAAATTTCGGTCTTCAACATTCTTGGTGATACCATGCGTGTGTTTACGCACGAGCCTGATTCAGGATTGAACGTTATTGATTGGATGCCTTCTGAAGATGGGTTCTTCTGGCCACGCAGAGACGAAAGAAAACCTGACGCAGAAATACCTGATGGATATTCTCTTGCCCCTGGAAAATACAAAGTGGTGTATTCGTTTAATGATCAAAAGGACTCTTCTGTATTTGAGGTAGCTTATGATCCTAGATTGAAGTTTGATGTAAGTTCATTTGAAAAAGGCAAAGTGGAGTTCGCTCGATTCGGGCGTATTAGCGACAAAGTGAATAGCGAAATGAGTATGATAAGAGATTTTAAAAAGTCTATCGAAACAACTCGAACATCACTTGTTTTTGTTCCAGATTCTATCAAGAAAGAAGTAATGACCGAAGCAGATTCTCTAGAAAAAATAATTGCAGATTTTGAAAAGCAAATCTTTGGACCAAAGGAAGAGAAAGGTATTACTGATGGTTCTATGTATATCATTTCAGATGTTTACACTGCTATGGGTTACCACAGTAATGGGACTTATAGTTCTGGAGGCAATTCAGAATTAGCTTTCAAAACAGCTGAAGAGGAATTGGAAAAAATGGCGAAGTCACTAAATGATTTCTTAGAAAATCAATATTTGCCTTGGAAAAAAAAGGTGGAAAACCTAGAATGGTCACCAGTAAAAGAAATAAGGAAGCTCGATTGAGCTTCCTTATTTTTTTCTTAGCTGTTAAGCGTAAATCTTAATGCGACACCTGCATTGATATTCGATGTCGGGAATGAAGTCGAAATCTTCGGTTTGTTGATCTGATGATCGTAGAACAAACGAATACTCAATTTATCATTTACCATGTAATCAACACTTGACTTGATGCTGAACAAGCGTTGTCCTGCTGTAGGTTGATTTTGACGTTCTTCAATTTTTCTAATCAAAGTGGTGTTGTCACGTATTGTCAAATCTGCACGCAGGTTGATGCTCGTGTTCTTTGGAGTTTTGAAAGGAAGTTTAGATCCTTTTCCACCAAATAGATTTTTTACATCAGTGATTTTGTAACCTACCCCAAGAACAATACTGTTGCTCTTTGTCTCAGTAATTTGAAGGTTACTCAATCCAAGGGCAATTGTACGGTCGCGTTTCAACTCCAATTTCACTTGTGGGTCATTGCTCTTCGCAGTTTTGATAGTCATATCAAATCCAATCAGTGGAGAAAGGTTTTCAGTGATTGTAACGGTGTTGATTTGACTTCTTGCGATGTAGTTCAATTGTTCACTTGCGTCAACTGCATTTGGCAATCCACTTTCATTTTCTGTGTAGTTAAGATTGCGGACATAACTTGTAGTAAGCGTTGAGCGGTACTGATGACTTAAGTTGAATTGTTTAAAGTACTTTTTAATCGCTGGCAACTTCGTCAAACCATCGTAAGTAACTCTCCAGTTTGGTTGGACACGAGTATTGAATGGACTCAAGTCAACTTCACCAACAGATTGTCCTGTGTAAGCTGCAATGAATGCAGGAATAACTACATTGGAAGAAGTTGAACCCCAACCTTGATAGTATCCATTTACGTTTGGTGCTGCATCATTGTATGTAGCCTCATTCCATTTCGCAGATGTTTGTAGACGATTAGTCAAGAATGTCTCGAATGTGCTCGATGTCCATCCATTGTCTGATTCATCTTTTACAAACGCTGTAGCCCAAGTATTAATTGATGCACTGAAATTACCAGTCTCCATAGGAGATTGGAATGTGAATTCATTGTTGTTTTCATCAAAACGGAAGAAGCTATTTTCATTGCGACCTTCTGTTTTATTACCAGTGATTTCAATTTTTAAATACTTAATTGGCTCAAGATTTACCTTGTAGTTCCAAGTTTCACTATACGTCTCATTGTATTGATTATTCAAATAAGGTTGTTGGTATAACCAACCGTTATTTGCTGCATCAAGCGCATAGTTTCCACCATTGTCATTACCCCAGATGTCGGTGTTTTGTCCACCTACCAAGAAGTCGGCTCCTGGTCCAGAGAAGTCGGAATCGAAACCTGATATTTTCGTTTTCCTATTGTAACCCGGTAAGAGTATACCTTCATTTCTGGTGTAGGTGTAGTTCACGTTACGAACCATCATCAAGAATCGAAGGGCAGAATTTCCAAAGTTGAATTTCTCCGTTTTTTCTTTTTTAGGTTTTAGGTCTTCACCGAAACCATCCTTCTTGTCTGGATCATCTTTCCCCTTATCATCTTTCTTACTATCCTTTTTACCCTGATTGATAGCTTTCAATTTCTCGCTCTTATTATAAAGAGTTTCGAAATTAGCCTGAACAGTAAGCTGAACTTGTCTGCTGTTTTGAATAGTATGACCAAGGGTATCTTGCGTAAATGGTGCACGATCCCATCTGAATGTTCCAGAATATCGAGCATCAGCACTGATGAAATCAATCAATGGGAACTTGTCAAGTGGAAGTTTGTAGCTCGCACCAACAGCGTGATTGAACGTTGTAGTCTCACCAAAGTTTTGGATGTTAGACCAAACGGTATCACGATACGCACCATACCAATCTGTATTTTCTTTATCAACTACACCACGAGGTTCTCCAACAAGTGCAAGATTGCTTGCGGTATAATCGAATTTCAAACTCTTTGTCAAATCATACTTCACAACATATTGGCGGTTCCAATTCCAACGCTTTTGCACTTGCGTTTGAATCAACATGTCGCTATATATTCCCGTCAATTCATACGTATTGTTGCGTATGCGGCTTGTTTGGTAAGTTCTGTTCATCTCTGTGCTGAACGAAACTTGTTTCAGTCCAGGATAGAAGTTGAATTCCTTCACCCACTTCAAATACGGAGATGTTTTAATTCCAGGGATATTAGCGAAAGGCTTTATCTCTTTAGGCTTATTGTTAAAGCTATAATTGAATCCACCTCTGTATTGCTTGTTCAGTTTCCAATCTGTATTGATATCGCGATAGTAAGATTCGTTGTACGAATAGTTCAACGCGAAATTCTTCACATCATAGAAATGTTCTTTTTGAGCACTGCCTTTTCCTTTTCCACCCGGCGAGCCGCCTTCTGGCTTGAGCCCTGGATCTGCCTTAGGATCTTTTTCGCCACCTTCTTGAGGTTTTTCTGCACCGCTTTCATCCTTCTTCGGTACTACACGAATTTCACTAAAGTTGATACTTCTCAACTTCGTATAAGTCTGTGATTTCTTTTTCAAACGACGATCGACATTCGGAACATCTGTTAAAATAACGTCTGGTTGAAGTGGACTATACTTAGGAGTTTGAACGGTTTCAGAATAACCAACATACATAGGTAATTGAACACCCCATTTCTCTGGGAAGAATTTACCTACTTGCACTGTCGAGTTAGCATCAAAGCCCATCTTCGTTTCTTGCTGTCTTTCTTGAACGGTTTGCTCAAGTGTTCCCCAACCTGGAGTACTGATATTACCAGCTACAGCTAGAGTAGCGAAATCGGCCAACTGCGCATTCATTCGCGCTACAGCTGCCCATCCACCTTGCTCATTGAAATCAGATAATCGCAATTCGTTCACCCAAACAATGGCACATTTACTTTTACCATCATCAGTAGATGCGAAAGAGTTTTTATCCTTATCCGGATTTCGAACACCAATCATCATCACTGTGACGTTGGCCAAGTTAGGGTTACCCTTGATCGAAACTCGAGCACCTTCAATCATTTTCGAATACTCCTGAAGAATAGAGTTCGATGTACCTCTTTCGATTTTCAAATTTTGTAAATCAGCTAGAAGAATTTCAAAGTTGTTTTCTTCCGGCCAAACTTCATCATCATCATTGGTATACCAAGGAGATACATTCAATGCTTTCTCGTATTCGTAGTAGTTTTGATCAAAGTCAGAACCTAGACGAACGAATACGGTCAATTCTTTTGAAGCCAAATCAGTTTCACTAGTCAAAGCTTCAATGTGAGAATACATGCGAAGACGCTTGTATTGACGCATGTCGAAATTCACTGTTTTGAAAGCTGCTTTTGCATTACCATCTTTCAAATTACAAACTTCAAAAGCCAATGATTGCTCGTTCATATTACGCAAGTTTGCACTTGCTACGTCCTGCTCACGGATGATTCCAGGAGGTACAACATAAGGAACTGGCTCTCTATTTCCGTTTTCTTCAATGTTTACAGCTGAAATATTGAAGATAGTTTCATCATCATCATTTGGTTCTACTTCTTGAGCACCGTCTAGTGAACTATAATACTTTCTCCACTCACCACGAACAAGCTCAAGACGAGCGAAACGAAGTGTTACTTCTTGTTCGAATCCTTTCATGAACATTCTGATATAACGAATAGATCTGAAGTCAGAAATGCTGCCGTATTGAGCTTCCCAGTCTTGAATTGGAATTTTGAATTGGTACCAACGAATCTGTCTCTCTTCTCCGTTTGCAGTTGTCTTAGTAGTGACGAAACTATCCGTGATATAATTGTTTCCAATGTTGTTTTCTCCCAAGTCACCAGGACGAAGACTTACTTTGTATTGGAAATAACTTTCAATTGTATTCAGAGTGATATCTTGGTTGATGTCCTCCGTATTCGGAATTGTTGTTGCTGTGATTGGATAACCATCTGGAGTTTCAGTATTCGCGTTTCCTTCGTAAGAATTGTATCGCTCATAACGCTGAAGAGTAGTCAACTCTGCATTGTCTGCCGCAGAGCTTCTGAAATATGCATAATCATCCGCTGATGGATCGGCCGCGTATCTTGAATAGGCATCCGTATCAAGTGAACCTTGAATTTCTGAAAGCCATGTTGCGAAGAAACTTTGCTCTGCTTGACTATTCATACCATCGACACCGATGTCTTGTTGAGCATAGTTTCCAGAAGAATTATCGAATGCATTTACAACGTTGAATGTTGCTGGGTCTGGATAAATACCCCAAGTGCTTTGTAATGTTGGAAGATCGTTGTTGTCTGTTGGATATCCATTTTCAAAACTCAATTGAGAATCGTTCAACACGTCTTCTGATACGTTACCTAAGTTGAAATACAAATCGCCCCCACTTTGGTTTTCAGAATCTTCGTTGAATGGATCCATCAACCAGAATTGAATGAACTGTACGTTGCTGGTCTCAAAGTCTGTTGTAGTTAATGATCTTTGAATACCACCCCATCTTGTTTCTGGAGCTGCAAGTGTTCCATCCGCATTCAAACCGGCAGAAACGGATGTTCCATTTGGTCTTTCATAGTTGTACGGACCACGAACTGAAGGACGGAATGTCAAGTCGAGTGTA
Organism: Bacteroidota bacterium; assembly: GCA_046046035.1. GTDB lineage: Bacteria > Bacteroidota > Bacteroidia > Flavobacteriales_D > Sanyastnellaceae > JAIXWP01. Next base: position 6,974 of record JBJOKO010000115.1, read on the forward strand.
GCGATGTTTGGAGGTGTTCCTGGAGGCAATTCACGATTAGGGAATACCTCACTTTCCAATACCTCACGCATACGGTGATCGCTCTGCATATCCGCATCCACGTTAGGTGGAGTAAGAGAATTTGCTCTGAAGAATAATGGATCTAGAACATACCAACTCAAACGAGCACGGTTATATCCGTAAATCAAACTGTCTTCAAAAGCACCTTCTGGGAATAAACCACCGTTGTTCACTTGAAGCTTCGGAGTGCTCGCAAGGAACCATTGGTTCAATGATCTCAAATCAATAACGCTCTGACTTCCTTCAAAGTCATCCACATAGGCATTACCAGTTTTTGAAATCGCTTTGCTGTGTCCTGGGAAAAGTTTTGCTGCCTCTCCGCTAAACGAAATTGAAGATTTTTCTTTGGTGTCAATAAGAGGAATGCGATCGACCAATTGAGTTAAGAATGGAGATTCTTTTTGGAAATTGAAATCTGTTCCTATTACTGTATTGTTGACTGGTTCATCACCAGCATTTACTTTTTGTGTGATAGGTCGTTCACGTAGATTTAAGAATGTCGCTCCTATATTGAAATTATCATTGAAGGTGTAGTCAAACCTACTTCCAATCATGGTTTTGAACTGCATGTTGAAGAGTGAATTACTCTCAACAGAAACGTTGATTGCTTGTCCACCTGCAAGTACACCTTCGTTAAGAATTTTTACACGACCAAGGTTATAATCCACCGTGTAGTCAGTTCCTTCCTGAAGTTGAATACCACCTGCTGTTACACTCACAGATCCTTGCGGGATATTCAATGCATTCAACGAAATTTCTGATCCTGATGCACTTTGATATTTACCCTTGATTTTGAAACGATTCAAATTAGGGAATTGCATTTGTGCAGCTGTTTTCGTCGAATCGTAAAGAGGTTGGTAAACGATTTGAGAAATCATTTGATCAGCAGCAGGTGTGTCACCTAGTCCTTCTCTGATTTTATCTGCCAATGTTGATCCAAATGGTTCAACGTTCGGGAAGTAAACACGACCGCTTGTTGCATCCACCAATCCACCTGACGTTGCCGCATTAGGAATGAAGTCAAAGAATCCATCTGAGCCCGACATTTGCTGCGCGTCGATGCGGTCAAGATTCAATACTTGTATCAATAGTT
>JBJOKO010000116.1:0-8113 GCA_046046035.1 Bacteroidota bacterium
CTTACTTGGACATCAAACGACATGGAGAAAATCAGGAATATCGCGATTATCGCGCACGTTGACCACGGTAAAACTACCTTGGTAGACAAAATGCTTCACATTGCTAAGCTTTTCAAGGAGCACGAAGAAACAGCAGATCTAATTCTAGACAACAACGATCTAGAGCGTGAGCGCGGTATCACCATTCTTGCTAAAAACGTTTCTATCCAATATAAAGGATATAAAATTAATATCATCGACACACCAGGTCACAGTGACTTCGGTGGAGAGGTGGAGCGTGTATTGAACATGGCTGAAGGTGCGTTGCTACTTGTGGACGCATTTGAAGGTCCAATGCCTCAAACTCGTTTCGTATTGCAAAAGGCAATTCAACTTGGTTTGAAGCCAATCGTAGTTATTAATAAAGTCGATAAAGAAAACTGTACTCCAGAAGAAGTACACGAAGCTGTATTTGATTTGATGTTCAATCTTGGTGCAACAGAAGATCAGTTGGATTTCCCAACTGCTTATGGTGCTGCTAAACAAGGTTGGATGAGCCATGACTGGAAAGTAAAAACAGACACCATCGAGCCATTGCTTGATATGGTAATCGAACATATTCCAGCTCCAATTTCAAGAGAAGGTATTCCACAAATGTTGGTTACTTCACTTGACTATTCTCCTTACACTGGTCGTATGGCTATCGGAAAACTTCACCGTGGTGAGTCGAAGCCGAACATGCCAGTTTCTTTGGTGAAAAGAGATGGTTCTATCCAAAAAGGTAGAATTAAAGAGCTTTACATTTTTGAAGGAATGGGTAAGCGTAAGGTTGAACTAGTTAAATCTGGTGATATCTGTGCTATCAATGGTATTGAGGAATTTGAAATTGGAGATACTTTCTCTGACAACGAAAACCCAATCGCATTGCCAACCATTTCTGTTGATGAGCCTACGATGAGTATGCTTTTCACTATTAATGATTCTCCATTCTTTGGTAAAGAAGGTAAATTCGTAACTAGCCGTCACATCAAAGATCGTTTGGAAAAAGAGTTAGAGAAGAACCTTGCACTTCGCTTGCAAGAGACAGATAAAGCAGACCGTTTCATGGTATTCGGTCGTGGTGTACTTCACTTGAGTGTATTGATCGAAACAATGCGTCGTGAAGGTTATGAAATGCAAATCGGTCAGCCACGTGTACTTGTGAAAGTAATCGATGGTGTAAAAAATGAGCCGATAGAAGAATTGACAATCGACTTGCCATCTGATATGACAGGTACTGCTATCGAGGCAGTAACAAGAAGACGTGGAGAGATGAAGAACATGGAGCCTAAAGGCGATCGTACTGTTCTTGAATTCGAAATTCCTTCTCGTGGTATCATTGGTTTGCGTAACTATATGTTGACTGCTACTCAAGGTGAGGCTATCATGTCGCACCGTTTCAAAGAGTATCAGCCAATGAAGGGAGAAATTCCTGGACGTAACAACGGTTCTCTTATCTCTATGGAGAATGGAACAGCTGTAGCTTACAGTATCAGCAATCTTCAAGATCGTGGACGTTTCTTTGTGGAAGCAATGGAAGAGGTTTACGAAGGACAAGTAATTGGTGAGCACACACGTGATAGCGACTTGGTAGTAAACGTTACTAAGACCAAGGCTCTAACAAACATGCGTGCTTCTGGTACAGATGATAAGTCGAAAATGGCACCTCCTATTAAATTCACACTTGAAGAAGCTCTCGAGTACATTCAAGCTGATGAGTATGTAGAAGTAACTCCAAAGTCGATTCGTCTTCGTAAGATTTACAGAAACGAGAATGACCGTAAGCGTTTCTCTAAAGAATTTGCGAACAGAGACTAAGCCACTTAACCTTTTTTTTGTGGCCTGATGTGTGGAGAAGATTAACTTTGATCCTCTCTATTATTGAAATTTCTATTTATGAAAAAATTTCTTTTATCAGGCCTCGTATTGCTTGGCCTTGTTTTACAAAGTCAAGCTCAGGTTAAAAGTCCTGCAGCGACTACCGAAAAATTTGCAATGTTGCTCAATTACATTGAGCACTACTATGTTGATTCAGTAAACTCAGCCGAGCTTACAGAAAAGGCAATTATATCCTTGTTGGAAAACTTGGATCCACACTCGTCGTACTTTACGGCAGAAGAGATGCAGGATTCAAACGAGCCATTACAAGGGAGTTTCTCAGGTATTGGTGTATCGTTTAATCTTCACAAGGACACTATTTTTATTGTAGAGCCTGTTGCCGGCGGACCATCTGAAAAGCTTGGCATCAAGGCTGGCGATAAAATCGTTGAAGTGAACGGTGAGAAAGTAGCGGGCATTGGAATCAAAAACTCAGATGTTACTTCTAAACTTCGCGGTCCGAAGGGAACTACAGTTCGTGTTGGAATTTTGAGAAAAGGGGTGAAGAACATCATTCCTTATGATATCGTTCGCGCAGATATTCCAATCTATTCCATTGATGCAGCTTATATGGTAACCCCAACCGTGGGTTATGTGAAAGTGGCTCGTTTTGCGAAGACTACTATGGAGGAGCTTCGCAAGGCCTTGACAACTTTGAAGGGCGAGGGTATGAAAACCCTTATCCTCGATTTGCAAGGCAATGGTGGTGGACTTCTAAACACAGCCGTAGAGATGGCGGATGAATTCCTTTCAGGAGATAAACTTCTTGTTTACACAGAAGGTCGTTCTTTCCCAAGAAAAGAGGATCATGCTGACCCAAACAAAACTGGTCTTTTCGAAAAAGGCAAATTGATTATCCTCGTAGATGAATCTTCTGCTTCAGCGAGTGAAATCGTGAGCGGAGCTATTCAAGACTGGGATCGCGGCCTTATCGTAGGGCGTCGTTCTTTTGGGAAAGGACTCGTTCAACGTCAAATGAACTTAACAGATGGCAGCAGTATTCGTCTTACTGTTCAGCGCTATTTTACACCAAGCGGCAGATGCATACAAAAGTCTTATGAAGATGGACTTGAAGATTACTACAAAGACAGCGAAAAGCGTTTTAAAAGTGGTGAGTTCTTCTCGCAAGACAGCATTCACTTCCCAGACTCATTGAAGTATTATACGAATATTAAAAAGCGTGTGGTTTACGGTGGTGGCGGCATTATGCCTGACGTTTTCGTGCCTATTGATACCACAGAGAACAGCGATTATTTCTTTGATTTGATCCGTGTTGGTGTTTTCAACGAATGGGCACTAGAATATGTAGATGCGAATCGTGAATCATTAAAACAGCAATACCCAACCGCTGAGGCTTTCATAAAAGGCTATTCAGTTTCTGAATCTAGCATGCAGGAGATTTTTGCCAAAGGAGCTAAGGAAGAAGTTCCTTTCAATGAGGCACAATATAAAATCTCGGAAAGAGTGATGAAAATTCGAATTAAAGCACTGGTAGCGAGGGATTTGTATAATAACGAGGCATTCTATCGCGTCATAAATGATCTTAACTTAGAGTTAAAAAAGGCCTTAGAAGTTCTTGAAAATGGTACATTTGACAAAATGAAATTGGCTTATTCTGAGAAATGAGTTAATTTTATAGATCCAAAAACAACAAAACAAACAAAAAGATAAAAAGATGAGTAACGGAGTTAAAATCGGTCTACTTGTGGTTATTGCAGGAATTCTTGGCCTTATCACTTTCAAAATGACAAGCGCTGCGAACACACACATTGGACAGCGTCCAGCGGGTGATACTACTATCACAGGTAAAGGAGCTAATCCACAAGCTGCAACAACTGGCGGATTGTCTGCTACGCGCCCAGCAACTACGATGCAATTTGCGGAAACAGAATTTGATTTTGGTAAAATGAAACAAGGTGATCAAGTTGAGCACGTTTTCAAATTTACGAATACTGGAAATGAGCCATTGATCATCGAAGATGCTAAAGGTTCATGCGGTTGTACTGTTCCATCTTATCCAAAAGAGCCTGTAGCACCTGGAGCAACTGGTGAGATTTTGGTGAAGTTCAATAGTGCTGGAAAGAGCAACAATCAACAAAAGACTGTAACTCTTACTGCGAATACAAATCCACTTAACACAGTTCTTACTATTAAAGCATTTGTAGAAGTACCAGCTGGTTCTGAAAAAGCAGCACCAAAAGGTCACTAAGACAAACTGTACTAGCATATCGCAAAGAAACCCCGTGAAAACGGGGTTTTTTTATGAGTAGACTTGTCAATTATTGAATGGAATTTACCAATAAGAAATATGAAGTTCTTTGTCGTCACGCATCTTTCAATAAAGAGCTTATGAAACGTTTCTATTCCATTCTATTCTTCGTGATGATGACTTTGATGTCGTTTTCACAAGTGAATCCAAAGGACACTACAATTCTTCAAAGTGGAGAACTCGAGCTCATTACAATTTCACCAAAAGAACCAGAGGTGGTTTATGGTAGTCAAGAACTCAATGTAGCTGATTTTGTGTTCAAAGGTGACACACTATATCTGCTTGCCTACGAAGCTGAAGAGCGCTGGAAAAGACAGGAGGAAAGCAAGGTCACGTTGTTCAATGGATGCAATCTAATCAAGTTAGATACAAACATGAATGAGGTAAAGCGTGTTCCTGTTCCTGAAATCAGCAAAGGACTTTTCGAGGGCTATATGAATATGATATTCGTTGAAGGCCGTTACAACTATTACATGCACGAACCTTCGTTGCAAGGAGAGTTCTATAAAATTGATCGCGATACATTCAATGTCTTTATCGCGCCGTTGATCGATACCATAGGAGATTATATCTGTTTTACCACTTTCGATCCTAATTATCCAGCGTTTGAATACAAAACGTATAATCAGGTGGATTCTACGATTAAGACTGTGAGATACCTCGCTAATGACTTGGTTCTGGAATTATTTAGAAGTGAATACAAATACCTAAGTCCTCGTGATCGCCTAGATGCATATAAGATGGAATTGGCCACCGGAATAGAGAAGGAGGTCATTGCAGCCTATATGCGCGGCTTTCAGAACTCGCCATACTTCGAACCAGTGAATGCTCCGATGTTTGTTGTGAATGACACTTTACTCATTCTCGATCATTATCATGACAAGCTTTTGAAGATGGAAATTTCGGGAGAAGTGATTGATAGTATTTCAATCAAGTATCATCACATGAAGGGACCGGAGAAGTGGACAGGCAAGGTCAAGCAAGATGCGAAGACACGAAAGATATACACCATTACCCAAAAGGGTGGGTGGAATTATATCCAAGAAATAGATACTCAGAATGGACAAACGGCATACTCGCAGCGGCTACACTACAAGTACGTTGATCAAGTCAAGTTTCACAATGGCTATGTGTACTATGTTTATCGACCATTTGAAAGTTCACAAAAGAGGTTTTTATACCGAGAAATAGTGATACCATAATTTTTGTTGGTTGAGTATATTTGTTTACCAAAACCAACACTATGAAACACTTATTATCACTAGCTTTTGCGCTATGTGCTTTTGTATTAGGAGTAAAGGCTCAAACAGAACAGTCTGCATTCTCAATCACTGGTCACGGCGTAGCGACACCATTCGCAACAGATTACCAAGCAATCGGAATCAATCCTGCAAATTTGGACTTCGGAACAGGCTATGAAGGAAAGCGCTTTGCGATGGGTTTTGCTGAGTTTGGCGTTTCCGTTTATTCTGGAATGTTATCTAAGCCAGATGTGAGAAAGAATCTTTTCGGTGGAACATTTCAAGATCTTTCTCAACAAGAGCAGTTGCAATACGCTATTGATTTTGCCAATACGAACAATGCAGCTGACATTGATATCATGTGGTCGGGAATGAGTGTGCATACCGAGAAATTCGGAAGCTATGCATTTAATGTTCGTGATAAAGTGGATTACTATTCTCAATTTGGCGATCAAGTCGCAAAGTTGCTTTGGTTGGGTTATACCTCTCCATATTTTACTGATTATGTATTGAGTTCAGGAGACACTATTCCTGCTTACGAAAATATGTCTGCAGATTCGATTGCTCTTATCGTTCAAGGATTGAATGAATTGAATCCTCAGTCGATTTCTCAATTGGCGCAAGGAACACATTTCAGAATGAGTTGGGTGCGTGAATTCAATTTCTCTTATGGAAAGAGAATTTTGAATAACGAGACTTTTAGTTTGAATGTGGGGGTTGGTTTGAAATATTTAGTAGGTCAAGGATATTTGCAATTGGATGCTGAAGATGGAAAAGCAGAAGCTTTTAGTTCTTTGAGTCCAATTTTCGATATTGACTATAGCAGCATTGTAGATGGCAATCCATCAGCTCTTCCAAGTGATTCCAAGAAATTAATGCCTGTTGGACATGGTTTCGGTTTCGATCTCGGTGTTTCAGCTTTAATTAAAAAGAAATTGATTTTAAGTGCTGCCGTTACGGACATTGGTTCTATGACTTGGGATGGTAATGTTTATTCATTGAAAGACGTAAACTTGACCAACTTCACCACTAGTGGATTGGATAACTTGAGTTTGTATGATCAACTAGAGCAGTTGAATGGTTCTGATGGAATTGTTGAATGGCAAGGAAGTCAGAGTCTGGAAACAAAGCTGGCCGCTACCATGCGCGCTGGTGCTGGTTTGATGTTGAATGATATGTTGAAGTTCGGTGTAGATTTCGTGGCTCCTTTGAATGACGAAGTTGGTTCTATAGAAAACGCATCGATTGCGGTGGGAGGAGAGTTCTCACCAATGAAATGGGTTCATATTTCATTGGGTGTAATGAATGGTGGAAACTACGACACAAAGATTCCAGCCGGTGTTCGTTTTACTCTTGGCAAAGGCACATATGAAATTGGTGTAGCGTCACGCGACTTGGTTACTTTCTTCACAGAAGATCAACCAACGGTGTCGGCTGCGGCGGGATTCTTGAGATTTAGATTCTAATTCTTAACACTATTTGACACCCCTCATGAAATTCATGAGGGGTGTTTTTGTTTACATTCACATCTAAATTTTTTTTTATGAAGACAAGAAACATTCTAGCGGCAGTCCTCTCCATCTTGGTTTTAGCGATTACCGTTCTTGCATTGCTTGGCATTTGGGATATTATTCAATGGGAATATGTTCAACGTTATTTTTGGAAGAGCATTCAATCTTTAGTTGTCATCTTGATTAGTAGTGTAGTCGTTTATCTGATCCAGCAGATGTTTTATAAAGAATCTGATTCGAAGCAATAAACATCTCGGCTTCGATACTGTTTTATAATCAAATTAAAATCAAAAGAGATGAAAGGATTGTTCTTCATATTGGGAACAGCGATGGCTTTGATGAGTTGCGCTCAGGTAAATACGGCGAGTTCCGATTCCATCAAAGTAGATTCTCTTTCAGTAAATACAAAATCTATGGATAGTTTGGAGTTGGCCACATTTGGCTCAGGTTGTTTTTGGTGTGTTGAAGCGGTGTTTCAAGATATCAAAGGCGTAGAAAAAGTGACGAGCGGTTATAGCGGCGGTCATATCAAAAATCCTAGTTACAAAGAGGTTTGCGCTGGCACCACAGGTCATGCGGAAGTTATTCAAATCGCATTTGATCCTGCTGTTGTTGAATATTCAACTCTATTGGAAGTGTTTTTCTCTACTCATGATCCGACAACTTTAAATAGACAAGGCGCTGATGTGGGCACGCAATATCGCAGTGCGATTTTCTATCACAATGCCAAGCAAAAAGAGTTAGCGGAATTGGCTATCAAAGTTGCCAATGAAAGCGGCGATTGGAAAGATCCGATTGTTACTGAAGTAACAGAGTTTGCTACTTTCTATCCTGCAGAAGATTACCATCAAGATTATTACAATCAAAACGGAACACAACCGTATTGCTCTATCGTGATTACTCCGAAGGTAGATAAGTTTAAGAAGAACTTTAAAGCGTTGCTTAAATAGTGTGCTAACTTGCTAGTGTGCTAGTGTGCTAGAGTTAGAGGGGTAGAGAGTTAGTGAGGTAGATTTGTAGATGTTTTATTTTAAGCATCTAGGGGCGTATTATGGTAGCTGGCGTGCGCGGAGAGTTGGTTTGTGAGATTGTAGCGAGATATCGATACATTTGGTTCAAATGATTGCGATATGATATTTCATTATTCAAGCAAACTGGTTTATTCTCTTGCGTTTCTCTTGTTGTTATTGGTCTCT
>JBJOKO010000117.1:0-8057 GCA_046046035.1 Bacteroidota bacterium
GCCCGGTATAGCCCTTTCTGTGTTGAAGCAAGTGCAACCACAAAACGCATTCAAATTTGCCACAGCCTTGCAGAATGCAATGCTGCGCGATGGTAAGGATCTCGAAAAGGATGAGGTTTATGAAGAATTGGCGACTGAATTCCAAGTGGACCCAAGCTCATTTATCGCTTCTCTTGGAACAGAAGAAGCTCGCGATCTAGCTCATTCCGAATTTGCCTTGGTGAAACAACTTGGAATAACCGGTTTTCCTTGTGTTCTAGTTCAAATCGATGAACGAAAACTCTACATGATAGCGAGAGGATATGCTAGTTATGACGACCTCAAAACTCGTCTTGAGAAAGTTCTTCTCGACTACAGAATTGCCAATAATTAGGTCATCAGCATTATTGTGTTGACATCCTCGTTTTGGGCACAATAATGGCAGCGCGGCAAGTTGTATATTCGGAGATTGCGGAGAACTATGTTCAAACGGATTTTAAAAATTACTCGCAATACACTCATTGTATTGATTCTGCTAGGTATTGCGGGGTTTTTTGCTATGAAAAATCATGCCGTCCAAACATGGGTTTCTCATCGTATCGCTTCTTATCTCAGCTCAGAATTAGGTACAAAGGTCTCAATTGGTTCTGTAGAAATTGATCTCTGGGCCAATCTTGTTATTCGTGATCTCTACGTGGAAGATCAACGACAAGACACACTAGCCTTCATTCCTGAACTCCGTGTCAAGGATTATCGGTATGATAAAGTGGCTGAAAAATTCAAAATTAATGAAGCCACTTTAGAAAGACCCTATTTCCTCATTCAACGTCACGCCGAAGACTCTACGCTGAATTTCGCTTTTATCCGAGATTATTTCACGAGTCCAACTTCCCCAGACGATACAACAGCCACTGATGTTTATCTGAATAATATTACCATTCGAAATGCTCGTGTTGGATATGAAAACGAACATCGCGCTCCACGAGGTGTGTATGGAGTTGATTGGAATCACTTGAAAATTGAGGGCCTTGATTTGGAGTTAGCCAATTTGACCTCTATCGGAGACTCGCTTCAAGCGTCAATCAAACATATTTCAGCAAGGGAACAAACAGGGATGGTTATTAATGAATTCATCTCTGATATCACCATCGTCCCAGGAAAGGTAAATCTGAAAAATTCGGATATTCAAATGAATAGCTCGAATATTCTCGGTGACCTCCAATTCGAATTTGAATCCATTGATGATTTTGATTACTTCGAACAGAAAGTAAAAATGAAACACGAACTGAAGAAGTCTGTGCTTCAACTTGGAGATTTGGCCTACTTCGTCAGTGATCTAGAAGGATTGAACAAAGAGATTATTCTTTCAGGAAATTTCAAAGGAAAAGTATCTGAACTCAAAGGGAAGAAAGTTGAAATTCAATTTGACGACAATTCCTATTTCAAAGGGGACTTTGATATGGACGGACTTCCTGAAATGAGTCAAACTTTCATTTCACTCGATATAACCAAGTTCACTACCAACAAAACAGAACTCGATCGATTGCCTTTGCCTCCTTTCAATGAGGTGCATTTTCTTGAGACGCCTTCGAACTTTGAGCAACTAGGGCAGATGACTTTTTCGGGAAATTTCACTGGATTCTTGAACGACTTCGTTGCTTATGGTGATCTCAATACAGCAATAGGAATGGTCAGCAGCGATATCTCATTCCGCGAGGATGCTTCCATTGATGATTATGTGTATAGCGGAACTTTGAAAACAACTGCTTTTGATCTTTCCAAATTTTACAACGACCCGAATCTTGGTCCTGTTACAGCCGATGTAAGAATTGAAGGACAAGGATTAGCACTTGCAACACTAGACGCAGCATTTGACGGAGAGATAAGTTCTATAACTGCGAATAATTATACCTTCCAAAATATAGGACTCGACGGCACATTCAAGAAACGCTACTTCAGTGGTGACTTCTTTGTGAATGATGAAAATGTGGAAATGGGATTCTCAGGCACCATCGATTTTAATGATGCGAAACCAACGCTAAATTTCGATTCTGAGATTGTTACTGCCAACCTACAGCAACTTGGAATTTTAACGAAATATGGTTATTCCTCAATCAGTGGACATGTTGCTGCCGAAAGCAAAGGATTGGACTTCGCTAATTTCGAAGGAGTAATTACACTTGATGATATCACTTATTGTGCAAATTCAAAAGACTATTACTTGTCGCACTTGCAACTGAAGGCAGATAGAGCAGGGGATTTGAAAATTAGTCTTGAATCAGACATCGCAAATGCGCAAATCGAAGGGAAGTTCGACCTTTCAGAATTAGGTCCTTCAATTGAAGAAATCATTTCAGAAATTGTTCCGAACTATCAGCCTCCTAGACGCAGACATAGAGAACAAGATTTCAAGTTGACTCTTAAAGTATTTGACTTCACACAGATTTCAGAAATCTTTATTCCTGATTTGAAAATTGCTGCGAATACGCGTATTGATTTCTTGGTAGACGAACCCAATTCATTTTTTGAAATAAACGTTTCAAGCGATAGCATATCCTATCAAGACAACCTCGTGAAATCATTGACGATAGATGCTCGTCGTCCTGACCAGTCACTCTACGTGACCTTGAATTCGGATTTACTTGTAGTAAGTAATACCTTAGAAATGGTCGACTTCGCAATTGATGCGCGAGTCGATGCGGATACAGTGTATACTGCACTTGCATGGGGAAATGAAACAGGTCTGCACTCTGGCGATATCAATGGAAAGCTAGCTATTCGCGGTTATGAGAATTATGATTTTCTTTTTGGAAAAAGCTCGGTAAGAATCAATGATCAGAACTGGTTGTTCAAAGAAGGAGGCAGCGTTTCACTCGATAGCACCGAAGTCAAATTTGCAAATTTTGCTGCTAATAGCAAAGGCCAAGGAATAGAATTGAATGGATTGATTTCCGAAAGACCATTAGAAAATTTGAATGTCAATATCAATGCATTCGATTTGAATAACCTCAATCCTTTCCTTGGTGGTAATCCGAAGTTCTACGGAACACTCAGCGGCACTGCAGCTTTGAGGAACGCATACAACGATATGATTTTCACCAATGATATTGCATTGTTGAATTTCAAATTGAATGATTATCTCGTTGGGGATTTATGTGTGGAAAGCTTGTACGACAATTCCAGAAAGCGATTGCGAATCGATGGAGAATTGGAAAAAGAGAAGTTCGTTCCGTTAAACTTTGCCGGTTACTATAACTTACAAGACGAAGAAAATCCGCTTGACTTAGTTGCAACAGTAAATGATCTCGACCTCGCATTTATCAATGAGTTCTTGGGAGAAGGTATCCTCGATATTCAAGGATTTACATCAGGGACTATTGCAATTACGGGTACGCCAGAGGCTCCGCAACTCAATGGTACCGCCTATTTGAAAGACGCGAGCATTTTTGTCGATTACTTGAACACCAAGTATTACATAGAAGAGAAAATTGGAATCTATCCTGATATGTTCACGTTTGACCATATCAGAATTCGAGATCAAGAGAAAGCACCTGGATTCTTGACAGGTCAGATCCTTCATAATGTTTTTGGTGATTGGAACTTCGACATCATGATTGATATGGAAGAGCCGATGCTAGCCATGAACACCACGGAGGAAATGAACTCCATGTATTACGGTAGAGCAAAAACAACTGGATACGTGAACATCTTTGGTTATGATGACCAACTGGAATTTGATATTAAAGTAAAAACAGAAAAGGAAACAACATTGGCTATGCCGATGAATTCCACCGGCGATGTCACCTTCGATAGCTTTATTCATTTTATAAATAAAGATTCGGTGCAAGTAGAACAGCCGCTGGATTTGAGTGGTATCAAATTGAATCTTGATTTGGATATTACTCCCGATGCGAACTTCCAAATCATTTTCGACGAAGCTATTGGTGATGTCATGAAAGGACAGGGGCAAGGTCACATCAACATGGTGATCAACAACCTCTCTACATTCAACATGTATGGCTCGGTTGAACTCTTGAAAGGAAATTACCTCTTTACTTTGAAGAATCTATTGAGCAAAGAATTCTCAGTAAGACCAGGTGGAACTATCTCATGGTATGGCGATCCATTCGCGGCCGACTTGAATTTGAAAACGGTCTATAAAGTTTCTGCTTCTCTAAAAGATATACTTCCAGACGATGTCACTGGTTCAACTGGTCAACGTGTACCTATCGACCTTGTGATGAATCTTTCTGGTAAAATGTTCAAGCCAAGTGTAGCATTCGAAATTGAATTGCCAACCGTAGATGAAGTGACTAAGAGTCGTGTACAAAGTGTGATTAGCACGGATCAAGAACGCAATCGACAAGCGTTTGCTCTTCTCGTAATGCGCCGATTCGTAAGTCCTCCGAATATTAATAGGGAGACAACAGCATCATCCAATGCCTTTGCTGAAAATGGTACCGAATTACTTTCTTCGCAAATATCCAATTGGCTCAGTCAAATCAGTGATGACTTCAACCTTGGTTTCAATTACCGACCTGGTGATGAAATCAGTAATGAGGAAATCGCGCTTGCATTGAGTACACAGCTATTCAATGATCGATTAGCTATTAGCAGCAACGTGGGTGTAAGCCGTGGCAATACAGCAAATCAGAATCCTTCCAACTTGATTGGCGACATTCGACTTGAATACAAAATCACCCCAGAAGGCAAAATTCGCTTGGTAGTGTACAATGAAAGCAATGACTTCCGAATGGTCACAGTGCAGCAATCACCATATACACAAGGTATAGGTATTCTGTACCAACAAGAATTTGATAACTGGGATGAGTTCTCATGCGGATTTATGAATCTATTCCGCACGAAAGAAGAACAAGTGAAATGCTATTAATGCGATCCTTCCAAATACGCTTTTAAAGGTTCCCAATAAATACGCTTCCAACCTTCTGTAAGCCATCCGCTATGTTCTTCTGGAACACCAAGATGATTGAAGTTGATGCGCGTTCCTTCCGCTGTTTCTTCTAAATCAATATGAACGGTAGTAAAGAAACCTTCCATAAATGACTTATGGCTCCAGGCCTTTACGATTGTTTTGTTTGCTTGCAGGTAAACAACATAACCAAAGCTTTCTCCATCCGTAACTTCAAATGCGCCTCCAACTGCGTTTACAATGCTAGCGCTCATTCCAGTGAACTCAGCATGCACACTTTCCACAGTCAAAGCTTCATACACTTTTGCAGGTGTTGATTTGATCTCAATTACCTGAAAGATGTTGTCCGTTTTGAGTTTCATTTCTTTCTCTTTATAAGGTTAATCTCCTCCAAAATAGTTTTGGAAGGGGCGAATGTACACTATACTAAGTAAAATTGTAACCCTTTAATTGCTTTTTGTGGCTTAAAGGGTTGTTGTTCAGTTTATTGAAGGTAATGAGCTCTCAGGGTTTGATTGAGTTTACGATTGTACTCATCCCTAAGCCATTCTAGATAGCTATCTGTCGATTTACTAATGCAATAGCTATAATGTTTGACACGACTTTTAATATCCGGTTCCAAGATTTTGGCTAATTCTAAAGCATCATCAAGTTCTTCCGCATTTTCTGAAATAATAGTAAAATGCTGCATTACTGATTTTGCCAAAACATCTTTTGCCTTTCCGCCAGAACGTGTAATCCTCACGTACTCTTCTTTAATGTCGAAATCAATAACAGGAGACTTCATAAAACGAGCACGCACTTCTTCTGGCATTTCGTATCTCATTTCACGCTCCATCACTTCATCACTAGTGATGCTTTCGATGTAGGCATGAGGATGTACAAAAATGTCTTGCCAGTCTATGTATTGTTCCCACAATCCAAAACGGCGTGAGTTATTTCCTAAGTCGATTACGTTAAACTCTGTTTTACCAGGAATAACACGCGATCCACGACCAATCATTTGATGATAAAGTGTGAGCGACTTAGTGGCACGATTGAGAATAATTGTTCTTACTGTCGGTTCGTCAAATCCGGTGGTAAGAATGGATACAGAACTTAGAATCGCATTCGGTTTGGTTTTAAACCATTCCAGAATGTCTCTTCGCTCCGTTTCGCTATGTGTATTATCGAGGTGTCGACAGTCATATCCTGCTTCCGCAAACATGGCTTGCACAGACTTCGAAGTATTGATACCGTTGTTGAAAATCAATGTCTTGGTTCCCAAGGCTTTTTGCTCGTAAGCATAAAGCAATTTCTCTTGCATAAAGAAATTACCGTAGAGCTTTTCACTAGAACTAACTGTGTAATCCCCATTGATACCTATTTTCAAGGAATGTAGACTTACGTCGTAGCTATATGTGGTAGCTCTTGATAGGAAGCCTTTATCGATCAAGCTAGAAATGGACTCACCCACGATGAGTTCATGATAGTTTTCGTAAAGAGGCAGACGAATATTGCTAGAAAGTGGAGTAGCGGTAACACCGAGTATGATGTTGTTTTCAAACCACTTGAATAGTTTTCTAAAAGAATTGTAGTGAGCTTCATCGACAATTACAAGACCAACTTCCTCTAGCTCAATTTTCTCATCGCGAAGACGGTTGTTAAGTGTTTCAACCATAGCTACAAAGCAATCATAACTCTCTTGATCAGGGAGTTCTTTTACTTTGCTGACAATGATTTTATTCTTGACATTGAATTCGTTGAGCATTCTGCTGGTTTGACCAAGAAGCTCGACGCGGTGAGTTAGGATAAGTACTTTCTTGCCAGTTTCGGCGATGTAACGTTTAGCGATTTCAGAGAAAATGACTGTTTTACCACCGCCCGTAGGCAGTTGGAAGCACAAATTGTACTTCTCCGGAAATTTACGAATACGCTCGAAAATCTTTTCAAGCGCGTCGTTTTGGTAGTCGTAGAGCTTCTTGCCTTCCTTAATCTCCAGCAGCTCTAATGGTTCGAGAGTCATTTCAAATCCTAAATAAAAACGGGCAAAAATAGTCCCGATTAGCGCTAATTCAGCGATTTCGTTGTTAAGTCTTATTAACACGACGGCTCAAGCACTCAGTTTGAGGTGTCTGTGGTTGAAAATTAATTTCGAGGATGACCTTTTTGATTCGGCTGTTGATGGTACTTTCGGCTCGAATGTTGAAAGGCTCAAAATCAGACCCCCAAACGCAATGAAGAGAATATTATTATTTATAGTACTTATTGGTCTCCCAGCCCTGATAACAGCGCAAGGAAAGAAACAGGAGTACACGATTACTAGCAAAAAAGCTATCAAGCAATTCGAAGAAGCGCTTGCGGCTTATGATCTCCGTGATTATGAAGGGGCAATTCAAGGGTTGAAAAACGCAGTAGAAACAGAACCGAAATTTATCGAGGCTTATTATCTCATGGCACAAGTCTATGACGATACGAGAAGAACTCATGAGGCGATTGAACCTTTGAAAAAAGCATTGGAGATTGATGAACGCTATTATAACGAAGGCTGGCTAATGCTTGCTGAATGCTATTTTGCTGAAGGAGATTACAACAATGCGGAAGTAGCTTCTGGAAAATATGTGAAGATGCCACATACAACACCAAGACTTGAAAAGAGAGGAATGCTTTTACTTTCAAGCTGCATCTATGCTAAAAATGCGATGGGAAGTCCAGTACAGTTCAATCCAATCAATCTCGGTCCTTCAATCAATACAGAATTTGATGAATACTATCCTTGTATTACTGCCGATGAGTCTACTTTATTATTTACAAGAAAAATAGCTGATTCGCGCTCTGCCGTTGGATTTCAAGAAGACTTCTTTATTTCTACAAAAGATCAAAATGGATGGATACTATCTCAACCTGTAGTTGAAATCAATACTCCAATGAATGAAGGTGCGCCTTCTCTTGGCGCGGATGGACAAACTATCATCTTCACCGCTTGCGAAACAGGCGATGGTCAATGGGGCGGACAACGACAAGGCATGGGCAGTTGCGATTTGTTCTATACAATGAAGACAGGCAACAACTGGATACCCGCTAAAAACCTAGGTGCAGGAATCAACTCTGGAAGTTGGGAGTCTCAACCAAGCTTTAGTGCTGATGGAAAGACATTGTATTTTGTCAG
>JBJOKO010000118.1:0-7960 GCA_046046035.1 Bacteroidota bacterium
TCGCAAGCGGTGAGGAAGGTTAGGAGTAGGAGGGTGGGTATTTTTGGTGTGAATTGGGGGGCATGGGGATCTACTTAATTTAGCACTTAGCGCCAATCCATCTCTTTAATTTTCTTACCTGTTTCATCATAAGTTTTCCAGACTCCTGTATACATAAAAACTTTATGCTTTTCACTCCATAGCCGACTTCCAAGGGTCTTATATTCTCCATTTTCCCAGTATTCTATGTCTACCATATACAATTCAGTAGATTCTAATGTGCCGTCCGGTTTATACCATTTCCATTCGCCATCTCGAAGCCCTAAGAAATCCTTATCATAGTATTGACCAATAACATGCGGTTTTCCATTTTCGTAATAGCTATTATACTTGCCCTTTCTATTGTCTTGAAAGAGAAAACTAGTTGTGTATTCTTCTTCCAACTGCCCATTTGAATAGTAATTTTTAATTTGAACTTCATCAAAATGTAACCACGTAGTTACTTGAATTAACTTCATAAAAGAGGTGTAAAATTTTCTTGTAGATCCTGTTTCAAACATGGGGCCATCAAACTCTAACCAACCACCGTCCTCAAGTTTTGTTTTGAAGTATACAGCAGAACCATTTTCGTATTTTGATTCACCCGTAATATTGCCCTTATCATCCCAATTTTTTTCTTTTCCGTGTAGTACACCCATCTTGAAATTTCTTTCTTGCAATAAGTTACCCTTTGTGTCGAAGTACTTGTAAACACCATTCAACAGGCTTCCTCCATTGCCACCAATTGTTGATTTTACACCAGAATATTCGTTATACCAATAATATTCAATTGAATTATCATAGTTGACACTACAACCATTGGTACAAATGAAAAATTCTTCCCTTCCAATTGAAGAAATATGCTCTGTTTTCTTTGTATTTGCAGTTTGACCACTTGTAGCAATTGAAGTGAAAATTAACGTTAAACACATCATGAATTTTGTCGGAAAGTAGAGTTGTTGCATTTTCTATGGTTAATTGAATTTTTCTATTCAAAGTTAAAAAAGAAGGAATGAATTTTTTGAATAGAGTCAGTAAACAAATATAGTTGTGTAATGAATGAGCAAGTTATTTAGAGCCCTTCCAAAATTCCTTCTAATTCCTCAGTACTCGAATCAAAATTTTCGAGGTTAATTAAGTTACTAATTTCTTCTTCATACACGAAGTCATACCTGGGGTAGTAGATTAGAATTTTGGTAATTTTTGAAGCTTTAATTACCTTTTGTCGAGTTAAAGCTATGTAATAAAAAACAATCTGACGTACATGCTCTTTTACCAAAAGTTCCTTGGTACATTTGATCTCCACTAAGGCATTGTCAATTATAAAGTCTGGTCTGCAATAAATGTTACAGAAATTAATTCTTGGTTCTCTAATCACCAATCTAGGAGATTTTGGAAATTTCTGTTTTAATTCTAGAAAGGCAATTCTTAATCCAAGTCGCAATGAATCATTGGGTTGACCTAAATGTCTTATACTTATTGTGAATTTTTTGAGAGAAGGATAAACCTTGGCAACCTCACTAAGCGCATCGTAAAGCTCGTCGGATGGTTCTGGCAAGCCTATGTTATTTGATATGATTTCTAATGATTCAATGTATTTGTTCTGCACATCCGCTAATCGAAGAGTCTTATAGCCATTTGAATATTCAATTGCAAGTTCACGATTATTTGTGGCATTCCAAACAAATACATTTTGATTATAAAACAGAAATAGTTCTTCTTTTTTGGTGCCTTGCTTTTTTTCGCATTGTGAAACAAATCTGTTCAAAGGTTTCGAATACCTTGAACTTATTACCTCGAAGCTCTCATTCCTTTGCATATAAAAGTCAAATAATACTTCAAAGGCATAGCCAAATAGAGAACTTTCTTCGGAATCAATTTCTAGAGGGGTAATGCGCTTTCTGTCTATGCTAGGGAAATTTATTAGTTCGTCAAGGAGAACTCGCACATTTGAAATTTTGATTATTTTGTTAGCTTCCAGTAACTCCATTATTCAGGTGCTTAGATGTTATCAATTTCATTTTTTCGTCATAGATATTCCTTCCTTTTGAAGTTCGCTTTCTATTTCATATTTAACACGGAGTTAAAACTATCCTTTAGTCACGTCGCTTTTGTCATTTACGATATCCGAAGCAAATGTAGGTTCGTTGCACCATTTCTTCTGAGTAACAATTTAGTTCAGAGCTAATTTGAGGGATTATTTTATTTCTATAAGTTGTGCAATTGTCTCAATACCATGTTTTATTCCTTCTCTAAAATTCTTTTTGTTTGCCTCACCAAATTCACAAATAGTTCTTGTTGTTCGACTTCATTTAGTTTTATAACAGGTTTAGAAGGATGGTTCATAGCTTGATACTGATTTAGCTCTGGAAACTCTTCGAAAAGGCATGGTTTGGTAATCACAATTAATATTACAGCACCTTCTTCCTCAGCTGCCTTTAGAAGAGGCGGGAGCTCGTTATTTGATATGAAATCTGAAGCAAGAAAATTGGCACTTAATAATAGAATGGCAACTTTAGTTTCCGAAATTGCATTTCTGATTTCTTCTTTCCAAATTTGACCTGGTTCTATTCTAGAATCATCCCAAAAGTCAATTTTGTTTAGAAATGGTTTGAAGTGTTTCTTTATTTCTAGAAGTAAATGCTTGTCTTCGTGACTGTAACTTACAAATACTTTATTTCTAATTTGTTGGGGGTTGCTTGGTTTTTTTTGATGAGCAACTGCGGGTAAAGTGCTTAATTCTTGTCTCAGGTAGAATAGTATTTTTTCTGCTTGCTCTTCATAGCCGCATCCCTCCATAGATTTTCCATCATGTTTTTTCTCTCGATGATTTTGAAGTTGAAGTAATATGATTTTTTCAATTTCATCTAGAAATATTGCCTTTGATTCCGAAGAATAGAAATCGTACAGACGATTTTTTATTTCAACAAATTGGGTTATGGGCTCAATGTGACTGCCAAGACTTATTTTTCGTGCAACAAATTTTGCCGCTTCGTCTCGAATAATATTTTCATCATTCATTCCTAAAATTTAAGACAAAGTTATATAACAAACCAATTTTTGCGGTGTCCTTTTTTCTCTGAATTACTGTTGCCACGAAATATGATCATCAGGAACCGATACAGATGTAGATAATTTCAGTAGTTTAGCATCTTTTCTAACATTGTTCCGATATTTCTTTTATTGCGATGAAAATGAGTTCAGTGGTCACCAGCAATCTACATGAATCTAGCACCTAGCTTAACTATTTATATTGTCCAATATGGAAATATGTTTCGTTTCAGCGAATTTGAATTTTTTTATCAGATCAGGGAATTTATTATTTAAATGGTATTTGTTTTGCGACTGCTACTTATCACTTGAACTTTTTATTTTCTTCTTTGTGCTAACCATAAAGTATGTTCCCTTGACACTGCATTTTCAGAGTCTAAAACAAACCTTGCAAAGCTATCTTCACTAGTTATTTCGTCGCAAAGTGTTACTATAAAGTTTAATTCTTGTGTTGCTGTTGAATATGCCTGTTTTAATTCTTGATGTTGCTTTAATTGGACCCAACTTAAGGCAGAGGCAGAAATAGTCGTTAGTAGACCGACAAAATTCCAATTGAGGTCTGGATTCACGATGAGTACAACAATACCTATTAGAGAAATGGCTTGTGAAATAATTACACACCAAAACCAGAAATTATACTTTTCGGAATTGTATTCTGCTTTGCTAGCGTACCAATTTTTTTGATCCTCAATTCTGTTTTGAATGTAATAGGCTTTTCTCATCTCTAAGTCAGATGCTCTTATTTCAATCATTTTGTCTGTTATAATAGGCAAGTTGAGAGTTTTAGAGTTCATTGCAATGGAAAGTTCTTTAAACTCTTCCGATAGTTCTTTTATCCTATCGACAAATCTACTTTTAGCTTCAATGATACTCAAGGAATTTTCAAAGTATTCTGAACAGCATACATATCGCCAAGTAAGGGTTTTGCATGATTCAGCTAAAGCTCTCCCCTGATACCAGACATCTTCGTATTTTTTCGTTTTTAGAATTATTGTTAAAACAAGGCTGAGAAAAAGTAAAAGACTTGAAATTATATACACAAAGAATTTTGACTGAGTTGATTGATAGTTATAGATTGCTATTGCTGAAGCAAGAATCATTGATAATAAATCGATTCTTATAATGTTTAAATAATATCTCTGAGCTTTTAAAGAAGCATTATCCGATGCTTGAAAATAGTTGGGAAATTCTGAATGTTGCATTATGGTCTCACTTTGGTTTTGGAAGATATTTCACTTGTTCTTTTGTTAAATGCTAAGTCAATGTATTTTTCGGGATCAGCAGTAAAGTCATCCCATTTGACTAGAACACAATATCTATCATCTTCTGACCATGCGCATTTCTTATTTGGAATGTAATAATTGTAAGAGAATTCTTTAATTACAGAATTGTCGTCAATATTTACATAGTTGTGACTATTTCCACAGTTTGTGCAGATACCACTCCCTGCATAAATCTTGTCGTACATTTCCGGTAGAACAATACCTAAAATTCCGTTTTTAGAATTTGCTTTGCCATCAAATAATGATGCTTGTAATTCTCGTTTAATATATACTTGTTCATCTTGGCCTAATTTTTCAGCGCTATGTGACCCAATCAAAAAGATGGTAACAGTTGAATCTGACAGATAGTTTTCACGGATTTTTCGCATTACATGATCCTCATCGTCAGAATCGATTCTGATATTCAAAGATTTGTCAATCATATCAATACCTAGATTATTTTGGATGTAGTTTTTGTATGATTTATCTTCCCTCTTATGTGATATGAAAACTCTGTGTGCCATGTTCTGTCTATTATTGGATTTTGTTCAGTTAGTCACAGGAATATTTGATTTTAGAGCTTGTTATTCTATCCTCTAATTCTTTGCGAGCTATCAAGGGCATTGTAGGGTTTCTTAAGTTTAATTATTTTCCATTTAGTATCCGGTTTAAATATGGATGCAGCAGGTATATATTCTGCTACTTCTCTAATTATGATATGTTTTTCGGTTCCTTGTTCAATAATCACCCATTCCTCTAGATATCTAAAAGGTTTGACATAATTGCTAATCATAAAATATAAAGTATTGGTAACTGACTGGAAAGTGTCACTTTGCCTAATATCTATATAAAGTCCTTCATTTTGGAATTCTTTAAATTCAATGTCGAATAATATTGAATAACTTGTCTCAACTTCCGATTTCCGACGTTTATTGTTTTCTGTTATTTTGAGATTTAAATTGTCTTCACAAGGTTGATAAATTGGTTTTTCTAAAACTTCTAAAAATCGCTTGTCAATATGACTTTTGAAATTCTCAATTAAGTTTTCTATAGTTTCTTTGCTCTCATCTTTTTCTTCTTCTTTTTCAAAAGAGAATTGGGAAATTTCAGCGACAAGTTTTTCAATTACTACTTTTGACATCTCTTCATCAAATTTTATTTCAAATAGAGTCAAAAGTTTTGAAAAAAATTCAACAACTGACCTATAGTCGTTCAATTGATAGCATTGATATAGGCCTAATGGTGGGAGTATGCTGTCTCGTTTTACGCCGATACATACAGGAATTACTTCACATTCTTGTAATGCTTGGCCAATTCCACTCTCAAAATAAACCCAAGGTCGATCAATACTGTTTGGTGTTAACAAAGAAACGACCGCTTTGCTTTGAGTGATTTTGGTTAAAATCTGATTAAACCAGATATCTCCTGGTTTTAACCCACTGCTACCTGTAGTGTCCGATGAAAACCATGGGCTAATTTGACCAAGTGTAATTCTTCTCAAAGCATTGGAAAAAAGTTCTGCAATTGCCTTGTCTTTACTATAATGACTTATAAAAAATTTATGGCTCATATTTCGTTGTTGTTGTCGCTGAAAACTTATGAGGGCATTTCTGTATTGTTTTGGATGGTCTTTTCAACCTGCAGCTGTCTCTTAGCATCACCATTTGTCAATTGCCTGGATGTTTTTATGTGCATTGTTTGTCCACTAACTCAATAAAGGTATTAGTGAGGTATATTCTAATTAATAATTATATTATCCATCTCATAACCTTCTTCCGCAAGAATATGTATTATTTTGTCTGCTTCTTTTGTCCCACCAAAAATTTCGATTTCCAAACTTATTTTACCCGAATCCTTTTCCATTATCTCCATCGAACTTAAGCGAACATTTGACTTACTATATATTTCATTCATTATTTTTTCGATGTTTAAGGCATCACCATTCTTTGAAATTGATAAGTTTAATTTCCTTGTTCTATTTCTATATTGATTTTCATCATTTGAATTTCTCAGACGGTTTAATTGTAATGTAATTTCGTCAAGCCTTTTAAGCACATAGGATTGAGCATCGTCTTTAGCTGTAACTTCACGCATTATATTGTCACTTACGACACGGTAAATCGGATTGTCTGGCTCCACTTCGTCCATTGCTTCCTTTATCGCTTTTGTAAGCTTAGGTTTTAGGATTTCGACACCAGCCATATCGTTATCATAAAAAATTGTTCTTTCTGTTGCTATGTCAAAAGGAAGCTTGGTACCTCTTTCAACAAGGCAAATGACTGGAAGTCTTTTGGCATGCCTTACTGCCAATTCGTACATGACGTTTGGATTTAACTCTGTTAAATTCGCTATAACTAACTCATCTTCCAATAGATGTTGAATAACTTGTCTAGTAATCGAACCAGGAGTATCAATTTCGTGAGGAGCAATTGCAATGTAGCCTGATGCCGTCAATATAGGCTTGAGAACAGAGCTTATAAGTCCATCTGCCTTTCGTCTTGTTTCTGAATCATCAGACCCAAGCGGTGAAATTATAAAGCAATTTTTATTTTGTGGTTTGCCCGTTGATGATGACTTCGCCATATTTTTAATATTTAAAACGTGTTGCTTAGAACTCTCTGATTACCAAACTCACAGTTCATCACTTATACTATCGGCGGTACTCGTACCTTAGTCTTATTTTAATTAATTGTATATTTTAGTAAAGCAGAAATGCAATTTCAGTTCAACAGCAATTTGAATTAGTTGTTTTATTGCGAATATATCTAAAGTTTGAGTAAAATAAAAAGAAAAGCCCATAAAGGGGGTGTAAATACCCTCCTGGTGGGGGGTGTTTTACACGGGAAATGGGAGAATGGGAGAATGGGAGAATGAGAGAATGGGGAAATGGGAAAATGAGAGAATGGGGAAATGGGAGAATGGGAGAATGGGAGAATGGGCCCTTCGATACGTTCCATCTCACCTAAAGGTGATCTGAAACACTCAGGGCAAGGAAATGGGAAAATGGGAAAGAGAGAAAGATAGAAAGAGAGAAAGAGGGAAAGAGGGAAAATGAGTCCTAGGATACTTGTCATGCACCGCTGGATACGAGGTTAATCTTTATTCGGATCATGATAGACTAATTCGTAAAAAGAACTATTTTTATAGATATACTCTTTGGTAGGTCCTTTCGATTCTAATGGAAAGGAGACGGAGTTCTTCTCAAGAATAATGTCGTATTCGCCATTGAACTTCCCTACTTTTTTGGCTAGCCCATTGCTGTATGTAAATACTTCAGTTATCGATGTGGCTAAATCAGGTGAATGAACGATGATTATTTCTTGTTGACCATCGCTATCAAAATCATACTCATAAATCTTTATTTCTGTGCTTGGTACTTTTTCGAATCCAATAAGAGCTAAGATTTGTTTGGCTACATTTTTATGAGTTGCGGTAACATATATACCTGTCTTTATGTAATTGATCGTGATCTTATCTCCAGTTGATAAAACACCTGAAGCGTCTTTTCCATTTTGTCCAGTCCAAGAAGCGATAAGCTTTGCGGATCCTTTCACAGTAAATCTCTCCTTGACTTGAGAAGTGGCAACTAGAGAGAGAAATACAATGAAGATGATAGAAAGTAGTTTTTT
>JBJOKO010000119.1:0-7932 GCA_046046035.1 Bacteroidota bacterium
GCTGCGATTCACTACACATTGACAGATAACAATGGAACAGTACTGGATTCAAGCGAAGGAAAAGATCCATTGTACTATCTACACGGATTTGGAAACCTAATCCCAGGTATGGAAGAAGGTCTAGAAGGCAAAGCGGTGGGTGACAAATTCGACATTAAAGTGAGTCCTGAAAAAGGCTACGGTTTACGTGATGCTGCGGCAATCCAACAAGTTCCAATCTCTGCTTTCGGTGGAGCTGAAGTTCGCGTAGGAAGCCAATTCCGCGCTGGTAATGAACACGGTCAACACATCGTAACAGTTACTGAAGTGAATGCTGATACTGTTACAGTTGATGCTAACCACCCATTGGCTGGTGTTGAGCTTAACTTTAAAGTTGAGGTTATGGAAGTTCGTGAAGCTACAGCTGATGAGGTGGCACACGGTCACGTTCACGGTCCTCACGGAGCACACTAAGACACGATCAACTTCAGTTTAAGGGCTGAAGTTTTCGATAAAGAGAAAGGGCAACCCAATGGGTTGCCCTTTTTGCGTTTGTCCATCAATCAACCACGATTATTCATTGCAAAATAATCATCCCCAAAAACTCCTTTGTTTTGAGGCTTCACTTCATCTTGTGAAACCAAAAAACCGATTGCCAATCAGCGCCTTGCACTTTTAAACGGAGTTCATGCAGGATTTTACTTATTCGTGTTAAGGGAGAGATTAACATGAGTTGCAAGGCCGCTGATGCAACGGTTGTTCAATAATGTTTAGATTTCGAACATATTTCGATATCTAACCTATTCAATATTCGCTTCAAATGAAATATGCTCTTGTCGCTCTTTTAATCTTCTTCAACGTTTCCTTCGTTTCTCGTATTCATGCACAGAGCAAACAAACCATCGATAGCCTTCTTACGCTTCTAAGCAATGAAAAGGATTTGGTCAAAAAAGCCAATCTCTACAATGAAGTTTCTCGCGACCTCATTTCAAGTGATATGGAAAAGGCGGAACAATATTCTCTCGAAGGAATTCGATTTTGCAAACAACATAGCCTTACCAAGGAACTCGGCAAACTCTATAATGCCGCTAGCGTAGTGAGTATTAGCAAAGGAGATAATGCCAATGCTTTTCTGTTTATAGATAGCTCTATTGTCATTCAAACACAACTCAATAATGAGAAAGGTTTGGCCTCGGCCCTTGGAAATAAAGGCTCTTATTTCTATTGCGTCGGTGATTACAACCAAGCGCTCAAATTCCAATTTGAATGTTTGGAACTCAATGAAAAACTAAATGACGAAAGTGCGATTGCAACTACGCTCGTTAACATTCACGGAATCTACTATGTTCTCAAAGAATATGACCGCGCCATCGAAGTGGGGCGCAGAGCTTATTACTTATTTGAAAAACTAAACGAGGTTGATGGTTTGGCTACCATGAGCTTCAATATCGCCTCTGTTTATATTGATACGGATAAAGTGGACTCGGCTTATTTCTATGCTTTGCAAACAGTAAAATATTTTGAGCAAATAGAAAGCAGGGAAGGAATGGCGGATGGACAACGATTGCTCACTGATATTTATAGAATAAGAAAACAATGGAAGGAAGCTCTTCAATCTGTTGAATTCGCTATGTCGGTATATGATTCTATTGGCAATGTGCACAAGCGAACTGAGACGCAAAGCTATTATGCACAGATATTTTTTGATAAAGGTGAATATCAGAAAAGTTTGGAGGCTTCAACTGTTTTTCTTGATATGGCAAGGAAAATCGGAACAAAGCAATTCGAACGTGATGCACTGAAATTGATGATGGATAGTCACGAGGCTCTTGGCAATTATGAAGAGGCCTTTCGCTTCGCAAAGCTGTATATACCGCTCCGTGAAGAAATCATGAACGAGGATATTCTGGTAAAATTCAAAGACCTTCAAGCGAAATACGATACAGAAAAAAAGGACAGAGAAAATCTGGAGTTGAAACAAGTAGGAGAGAAGTTAGAGCGCGATATAGCGAAGAAAACGTATTACATCATTGGCGCAGTTGTGCTCATTATTCTACTAGTAATATTCGGTGCCATAGCATTACGACAAAGAAAATTGGTAGCACAGCGCAAGACGATTGAGTTGGAACAAAGACTTCTTCGCACTCAGATGAATCCTCATTTTATATTCAATTCATTATCGGCCGTGCAGAGTTTTGTGTATAAGAATGAACCTCGCCTTGCCGGAAAATTCTTGTCATCTTTTGCATCATTGATTCGCGCAATCCTCGACAATTCACGAGAGGAATTCATTCTTCTTTCTAAAGAAATAAAATGGCTGGAAAGCTATCTAGAACTGCAAATGCTGCGATTCGATAATCGATTTGAATATGAAATCAATGTGTCTGAAGATGTAACTCCAGAGTCGATTTCTATTCCGCCGATGCTCACACAACCTTTTATTGAAAATTCATTGGAACATGGTTTCCGTGACTTGGATTATCTGGGTAAGGTTATTGTCAATTTTACAATAAGTGGCGAGGAGTTGTTTATTGAAGTGATTGACAACGGACGAGGTATCGTAGAATCGCGCGTGGCCGATGCCGAAGCGCATACTTCTCATGCAACGAACATAACAATGGAGCGTCTATTATTATTGAATAAGAAGAGAAGTAGAAAAATGAATTTTAATATTCTTTCTGAATTAGGGAAAGGCACAACAGTTACTTTTAGTTTACCATTAAATTCTTAATTGGCATGAATGTACTCGTGGTGGATGATGAGAAAAGGGCAAGAGAAGGCATTGTAGATGCACTGAAATTGTATTGTCCAGAAGTCGAATCGATAGAGACGGCAGATGGTGTCAAGACCGCGGCAGCAGCGATTAAGAAGTCGAAGCCTGATGTTATTTTACTAGACATTCAACTCAAAGATGGAAGTGGTTTTGATTTGATCGAAGAGATTGGTCAAAATGCAATTCCTGTTATTTTTATTACTGCTCACGAAGAATTTGCAATTAAAGCTTTCCAAGTTTCTGCTCTTCATTATTTGCTCAAACCCATTGATCCAGATGAGTTGGCGGCAGCCATGAAGAAAGCCTTCTTGAATACACAAAAAATCAAACTCGACGAGCGTCTGCAAGTATTAGTTGATAATGCTGTTACCTCTACCGTGGAGAACAAGAAGATTGTTTTAAAGACTTTAGAATCTATTTATGTAGTTGAAGTGGCTGATATAGTCTATTGTGAGGCGGATAAGAACTATACTACGTTCTACTTTTCGAAGCGACCTAAAGTTGTGGTTTCAAAAAGCATTGGAGAATATGAAGCAATGCTGCCCAATGATGTGTTTTTAAGGATTCATCAATCCATTCTTTTAAATCTAAATTATCTCGAACGCTACGAGAAGGGCGATGGCGGATTTGCCATCACCTCTTTCGGTCATCAATTGCCTGTTTCAACTAGAAAGAAAGATCAGTTGATGGCGTATTTGAATAGTCTATAAATTGATTTAAGAAATAGAGTAAACACTCGTTGCTTTTTCACGAAGGTTATAGTTGGATGCCATCACTTCGCCATAAGCGCCAGTGGAACGTATCGCAATGATATCACCTCGTTTTGTTAAAGGCAGATTAATCGCTTTGCCAAAGCAATCGCTGCTTTCGCATATAGGTCCTACCACATCGTAAATTTCATGATCATTTTCTTTTGAACTGATATTTTCAAGTTTATGAAAAGCTTGATAAAGCGCAGGCCTGATCAATTCCGTCATCCCAGCATCCAATATGATGAAATTGGTGTTAATGCCTTTCTTGACATACACAACCCTACTGATCAAACTACCACAATTCGCTACGATAGATCTACCCAATTCGAAGTGCAATTGTTGACCTGGTCTCAATTCCAAGAAATTATGGAAGATTTCAAAATAGGTATTGAAGTTGGGATTATTCAAAGAATCGGGTTCGTTGTAATTGATTCCAAGCCCACCACCAACGTTGATTATTGAAAGGTGAATTCCCTTTTGTTCGAAGAAATGTATGTATTCATTTACCTTACTGCATAGTTCTCTGTATGGCTTCAGATCTACGATTTGAGAACCAATGTGAAAATGAAGTCCTACCAGTTTTACATGGACATTTGTTTTTAAAAGTTCAATGATATCATTGAGTTCATGGGCATTTATACCGAACTTATTTTCTTCTAATCCTGTTGTAATATACTTGTGTGTAAAAGCATCGATATTGGGATTTAAACGAAGTGCTATTTGAGCAACCTTGTTTTGTTTTCCCGCCAATTCGTTGATGACTTCTATTTCAGGTATCGACTCACAGTTGAAACAAAGGATATCATTTTCTAGTGCAACATTTATTTCATCATCTGTTTTGCCAACCCCGGCGAAAACAATATTACGAGCATCAAAACCGCATTCTAGCGCACGTTGAATTTCATTCCCACTCACACAATCAGCACCGAATCCTTTCTTTTGAATGAGCTCAAGTATTGCATTATTCGAATTGGCTTTTAAAGCATAGTGAATGTGATAGTTGAATTTTTCTTCTATACTCTTCAATTCATCAAGTGTATTTTCAAGTACTGATAAATCATAAAAGTAGAAAGGAGTCTTTAAGGACTCTAGTGGGGGCAACTTCATTATGTTCATCATATTCTAGTAATTGAAAAGTCCTTGATTGAGAGAAATTAATGCGTCCTTCTTGTAAGAAGATTCAACCAGAACAGAAATATTGTTGGTGCTTCCTCCGTAGGAAATCATACGAATAGGAATGGTCTTTAGCGCCTCAAAGACTTGACTAGCATAGCCAGCCTTTTCTCCACTAAAATCTCCTACTATGCAAATGATTGTTTGCTCGCGATCTACAGTGACGTGACCAATAGAGTTGAGCTCTTCTAGAATATTATCAAGATTAGAATCATTATCTATTGTTAGAGATAACGCCACTTCTGAAGTAGTGATCATATCAATAGGTGTTTTGAAGCGTTCGAATACTTCAAACACAGATCGAAGAAATCCATAGGCCATGAGCATTCGGTCTGACTTGATGTTTATTGCTGTGATTCCATCTTTTGCTGCGACAGCTTTTATCGCGCCTGCAGATGTTTCATCGCTGATAATAGTACCTTTTGCAGAGGGCTGCATAGTATTCAAAAGGTGAACAGGAATGTTCTTCTTTTGAGCCGGTAGGATGCAAGTTGGGTGTAAGATCTTGGCTCCGAAATAAGCCAACTCAGCCGCTTCATTAAAAGACAATCGATCTATTGGATGTGTCTTGTCTACAACTCGAGGGTCGTTGTTATGCATTCCATCGATATCTGTCCAGATTTGAACATTTTCAGCATCAATCGCAGCACCTATCAATGAGGCAGTATAATCACTTCCCCCTCTTTTTAAATTATCAATTTCTCCAAAGTGATTTCGACAAATAAAGCCCTGGGTAATGAATAAAGAATGGTCAGGATATTTTGCGAGGATTCTTTTGAGATTATTCTCCAGATAGTTCAAGTCAGGTTCTTGATTTTCATCTATCCTCATAAAGTCTAGAGCAGATAGCAGAACTGCGGAAACACCAATTTCTTCTAGGTATAGATGAAATAGGGTAGTGGATAGAACTTCACCTTTGGCTATGATATTTTTTTCTATAGAAATATTAAATACATCAGACAAAAAAGATCTCACTGAATCGAATTGCAGCGCAATTACTCTGTTTGCCTTTTCAATGCTTTCTAATGATGTGTAAAGCTGTTTAATCTCACTTTTATACTTCTGCTGTAGCTCTTCGATTTTGTCTGATACTTCTCCCAGTTTTGAATGCGATATCAAATTGGAGATTTCCAATAATGAATTGGTTGTTCCACTCATTGCACTTAGAACAACTATTGCTGGAGTTGACTTTGTGATTAGTGGAGTTAAAGATTGCATGCGTGCTGCGCTTCCAACGCTTGTTCCGCCAAATTTTAAAATTTGCATAACTTGTATGTATAAATGAAAAATGAAAAAAAAAGAAGCTGAAAAAAAAGGACGAACTGAAAAGTGATCAAATAGGAATTACTTGATCACAACCTGTTTTATTGACTTTCGAATATGTGAGAACTTCGAGCAGGTGTTCATGGCGCGAAAATACACGACCAAATTTGATTTCCGATACTTTTTGTTTATTTTAAATAAAAAGCCGCTGAATATTGCTATCCAACGGCTGTTTACAAATGTAAAGCTTAGTGTTTAGTTAGCTTTTTTTGTTTAACCATACGTGCTCGTCCACGAATTAGTTTTGACTGTTTCAGTGATGATACAAATGTCTAATGATTGAATAAAAAAAAAGCCGCTCTTTTGTGAGCGGCTTGTTTCATTTAATGAAATGCGGTTTTTATTGAATGAAGGTCATTTCTTCTCAAGCTTGATTGTCTTATTGCCCACACGAGCGAAATAGAGTCCTACAGGAAGTTGGCTCATATCAATGTATGCCTTGCAGCTTCTGTCTGCTCTTACACTGTTTAGAACTTGATTTCCAACGATATCATAAATCGTCACAATCGCATGGGGCGTGCTTGTCGTCAAAGTAACAAATCCCTCCGAAGGGTTAGGATACGCTTGAATGGATGTATTTGAACCTACGATTTCTTCTGTTGAAACGCAAGATGTTGTCTCAAGAGCAAATTCGTACTGTGTTCCAAAATCTGTATTCAATTCAAGAATAGCATTATTACTTGTAAATGGCTCATTCACGGTAATAGTGTATGTGCCCGGCGCAGTAATAGTGTTTGCGGTAACAGGAATGTTTGTTTCTCCATCGTGGATTGTTACCGTCAATGGGAATTGAAGATCCGCATTAATGGTAATATCAAAAGTCAAATCGCTTGGAGCACATAAGAATACTGGTTCAGTAGGAGTTAAAACCAAATTTGGTTTTGTGATAAAAAAACCATCGTACATAGAAGTAGCGAGGTTAACTCCGCTTGGTAAATAAGGGTAATTACTCCAAGTACCGCTGAATTGAGGCAGGTCATTTAGTGGATAAAGATCGAAATATCCAACAGGATCAATTTCTCCATCTGCAATGCGGCTAGCATCAAAGATTCGAACGCCACTTCTGTAATTGCTTTGATAAACGAATTGATCAAGCACATACATATTGTGGTCAATAGATGTATTAGCACTTTGGTGGAAACCCATATAAACAGGGTTGTCTAGATCAAGTAAATCAAACATGTGACTTCTTGTTCCAACCGTCAATTCTTGTTCGTCTAATTCATCATCAAGGATAAAATAGCGATTGTCTTTTGTAAACCAACCTTGGTGCACATAGCCAAGCTCATCATAATTGATAGTAGAAAGCATTTGACAATCTGATTTGTCCGTGCAATCAACAATAGTAACTGCGTCAGCATTGCAAGCTACCATGATCTGTTGACCAACGTGCTGTGTGTCTGGTCCAGTATAAGTGGTAATGTAACCATCGTGTGTATATCCGTCCTCGCTAAATCCTCCGGCTAGAGTAGGATTCATTGGGTCATTGATATCTACGATATGAAGACCACCAGAGAATGTGTTTGTGCCCATCGCATAGCAAAACCCTGCAATGGTATCAATAGTGATTGTATGTGAGTTACCAAATTCACCATAGTATGCCGATTCAGAAAATGTAACAGGAGGATTGGTCACGTTGTCGAGTTGCAACAAATCCATGATTTGCAAACCGTGTCCAGGCGCCTCACTTCCTACAAAACAGTAATTGTGATATGTTTCGACATCACGCCATAAGCTATTAGTGGAATGTGTTGGAAGTAATCCAAGATAAATAGGCGCAGTAGGAGTAGAGATGTCCACAAATGCTGTTCCGTTGGAGCAACCCACGAGAGCGTATTCTTTTCCAGAGGAGGGACTTACCCAACCCCATATATCGTTTGTGTTTTCGCCGCCTCCAATATTCGCAAGAGGCACATAAGCGAGAAGATCAAC
>JBJOKO010000120.1:0-7868 GCA_046046035.1 Bacteroidota bacterium
GGCTTTAGGCTTTAGGCTTTAGGCTTTAGGCTTTAGGTTGTAAGGAAGAGAAAGTTATAAAAAAAAGCTCTCCTTTTACATCAAAAGTCAACCATCAAACCTTAACCATTATCCGCGCTGCTCTAGTTTGTGATTTTGCAGAGACGGTAGAAGCAAAGACCTTTTCTTGAGTGAGCTACATTTCCGGTTTCATCGAAAGTCCAAACGTCGTGAAATTTACTTTCGGAGTTAAGATCTTCTAGAACTACTTTTTTTCCTTTTAGAGTCCAAGTCCCTTGAGCAGTGATTTTGTTTTCCGAATCAGAGAAGTCTTGGTAGTAAAATGTGTTGTCAGAATTGATTGTCAGTTTAACCTTAGACGAGTTTACACTAGTAACGCCATACGTTCCAATGAATCCCGCAGTATTAGAATTAGTAAACGACAACAACAAGAAAGCAGTCATCAAAGTAAAAAGTAGTAGGGATATTTTTTTCATAAAATTTGATTTAGAATCGTTGATCGAAGTATCAACAATGAAATATACGAAATATTCTCCATCAAAAGTCAACCATCAGCCATCAATAGTATTTGTATCCAATGATTGACTTGTAGCTTGTGTTCTGAAAAGCTCAATATAGTAGCCAATTTGGAAGAAGTCACGACCTGTTTCATCATTGATTTTGTAATCGAATTGTTTCAAATATCCAATTTGGATGGTCGTTTTTCTTGTGGGCTTATAACTAAAGGCTACCAGAAGACGATTTCTTTCGAAATATGGTTCGTTATCCGTGAAGAAAATCTCATTGCTAATTCCAAATTGAAAGGGCTTGTAGTTTACTTTTTCCTTTCCAAAGGGATAATTCAACGCGAGTCGATAACGAAAACGATTTCTGTATCCGTTACTAGTGAAACGAAATTCTGTGCGATAGCGCTGTTCAATATTGAACCTACCTATTGTTTGTGATAATATGAGTTGAGGCCATATTCTAATCTCGTTATTGTTTTTTGGTAAAACGAAATCACCACCTTCTTTATACGTTTGATAACTCCCCGCGCCAAGCGCTAGTTTCAAATTGTTGTTTGCCTTGTAATCAATTCCACCCTTGAACTCATAGTAATGGAAGTGGTCATAGAATTTCAATGAACGCAGTTGTCCTTCACCAAATGCACTCCATTTGTTATTTATAGAGTATTTTACATTTAGAATATTCCAACTTCCTAAATCATTCGTTTGCCCAATGACATTCATGCAAAACAAGCAAAGTACCGCCGCTATTAGTGTTCCACTTCTCCTCATTCGCGATTCTATTTTTAATTTTTGATTTCTTATTTTCGGTTCCAGAGCCTGTCGAAGGATGACTTTCGGTTCCAGAGCCTGTCGAAGGATTATTTTCGGTTCCTGAGCCTGTCGAAGGATGATTTCTAATTTCTTATTTCTAATTTCTTGGATTTACTAATGTCCTTTCAGATGGAGTTTTACTTCTTCAAGCGCTTTGGTTAGTTTGGGAATACTGCTCGGACCGATTCCGTGTAGAGCTAGCAAATCTTTCTCTGTCCATTTTGCTAAGTCTTCTAACGTTTTTATGTTTTCTCGTTCCAAGGCACGCCTTGCTGGTGCGCTAATAAGCGACAGAAAACCATTTTTGGGTTTTCGCTCTTTCTCACAAATGGGACAAGTAGGGCAGTCACTACTTTTATAGAATTCATGCCCTTTTTTACATGTTTTTAATATACCAGTACTCATAGATTCTATGCGGGATGTACTATTCAGTTGGATGGTATCTCTTCAATACCTGACATGTCGGCCTGATTGGTTTTCAAGAATGCGTAGGTAATTTTATCAACCTTACAATTAATGAATTCTACTTTCTTCATCTTTCTATTGTTTTTGAAGAAAGTGTTTGTGATAATGGCATTTTGGAATGTTACACCATAGAAACTGCAATCTTCGAAATGGCAGTTTTCTATTTTTCCTTCTAATGTGATGTCTTCCATTGCTATTGAAATGAAGGAAGTGCCATTCAAAACAGCGTTCTGCATTAGGTTGTGTGAGAAGTTGTCGAATTTGAAAACAGCCTTTGTTAGGTCAGCACCAGTGAAATCACATTTTCCAATATTACTTTTTGTGAATGTCGTTTCTTGAAGATTGCAATTTTGATAGTTGTTTTTGTCCAAATTGGAATTATGGATTGTACTTCTGCTGAAATTGGTATTATTGAAATCGCAACTTTCTACGTTGTTGCTGCTGAGCTGAATTCCAGAAAGATCAGCGCTTTCAAATTTACAGTTTAGGATATTCGAAGAATTGAATTTCTCATGCAGGTTCTTTAGTCCTGAGAAGTCGCTGTCCATGAGGTTGAGCTGCGACATATTCCAGATGGAACCACTTTTTTCTTCTTGAACTACGTTGGTTGTAGCTGTTTCATGAGCGGATGAATTCACATCAGACGAATTTTGGGTTGATGTGAAGTTGTCTGAAAAGTAATTGAGGTCAACGCTTAGAATTTCCGCAATGCGGTTTAAAGTAGTAATGTCGGGCATGGATTCGCCGCGTTCCCATTTTCCCACTGCCTGAGAACTGATAGAGACATGCTGAGCGAGGGCAGCTTGTGAAAGGTTTGCTTTCTTTCTAGCGGAGGCAATTTTGTCGCCAATTGATTTTGAGTTTAGCATCATGATCTTGTAATTTTTGTGCTACAAAGCTATTTTGACCTGCTATTTTAAACTCTATAAATATCGCTACTCTTGGTTGTAATCCCGCTACTTTTGGTTGTTTTATTGAAACTGGAGGTGGTATCACACTTTTCTTGGACAATAGAGCCTTGATTTAATCAAAGACCTCTAGTTTTTTGAAGTGTAAATAGCAACCTCTTCCTTCTTCAACCATTTGAGAATTAGTATATCATTCCATGTGATTGGTGAGACGTAATAATTAGAAGAATAGAAAGCGCGTGAATCGTTGGCTCTTTCTATGACGACTTTATTGTCTATATAATTTGAATGAAGGAAATAGGCTACTTCATTATGCACATAGATGTAACCAACATGATTGTATAATCCCACGAAATAAAGGCCGCTACGAAGTTTGGGGAGTTCCTCATAAATATTTTCACTGGTGAAATGAGTCACTTTTTTATGATCTATAGAAACAGATTTCGCTTCGTTTTCTGGAGTTTGTTGGGCTAGAGTGTATCTGTTTACATTGAGCCCCATATCCTTCAAGGTAGTGGAAACAAAATAGCCACATGCGATTTTCCCTTCATTCGGAATAGCAGTATATCCGTCAAAATCCCATTCCGTTCCATACCAATAGGGAATTATCGAATTGAGCAATTCTGAAGTGAAGATGGCACGAGCAGAATCAATGATTGCATTTCTTGCCGAGGAATCGGTAGCTTGTGAATACTTGGTGTATAGGGATCCTCGAAGTGAAGTAATTTTTGTTTTGTCGCTTTTATAATTTTTACCAGGACTAACTTTAAGATTGCATGCAGTGGAATCTACTTTTATTCCACGAGAAAGCAATTTTGGTGACAAGGGAGTTTCACTGTTCTCAAAAGAACTTGGTTCTGTAATAGTGGACTTTTCATTTTGAGCATTAGAGCAAGATGCAATGAGGAGTGTCAATACAATTGAACAAATCTTTAAAGAGAATTTAGATTTCATGAAACTAAAGTTTAGCGATTCGTTCTACCAAATTCTTTTTCACGCTAGCTTCCCATTCAGCTTTGAGTATGCTTAGAATAATGCTGTCTCGGCGACCACCGTCTATAGTTGGAAGGTGATTGCGGAGAATACCTTCCTCTATGCATCCAAGGTTTTTCATGGCCTTGATGCTTCTTGCATTTCGATTGTCTGCTCTGAATTCTACACGTTCCATGTTCAATGTTTCAAACGCATATTGCAGCATTAGAAACTTACAATTTGGATTGACATGCGTGCCCTGAAATTCTGCGCCATACCACGTGTAGCCTAATTGTAAAGTTTGAAATTGAAGTTGGATATCATAGAATCGGGTAGAGCCAGCGTATTGTTTTTTCTTCTTGTCAAATACAATGAAAGGGTATTCTTTTTTCAAACCTCTGGCCTCAACCGCTTGCTCAACATACTTAGCAAGATCACTTTCATTTTGAATTTGCATCAAACTGTATTTCCAAATGGTTGGTTCAGATATAGCAAAGTGACTGAGCAAAGCAATGTCATCGATTTGCAGGGGACGCAACTCAACAAATTCGTTTTCTAATATGACTTCTGTATCAAACATATTTTTTCACCTATTACTTACCACCTACCACCAACTACCAACTACCATCTCAACCACACTACCGCCCCATTCCACAACAGTAAAGCCTTTTCTTGTTTTTTTCAAACTAGTCAAGTCTTGTAGTGGAAATTGAATTTTTTCGGAAAGTGGTTGCGTAAGCATCATTACTCGAATAGTTGTTTCGGGTTTTGGAGTAATTATAAGTTCAGCGGATTTTTCATATTCGGTGCTTGAGAAATGGATCAAATTGTAAGGATTGTTTTCCATTCGAGGTAGCCAGAACATGATGAATTCATTAGCCTCTCTGCGATTGAGTCCGAGGTAGGCGAGTTTTTCTTCTAGGAATGCTGCGGTTTCTTTTCCTGCTACGATGAAGCCGTCATTAGCGTTGAGCTTTGTACCTGTTTCTCCCTCCCAGAATAGACCGTAGTATTCCATTCCTTTTTCATCCCATAAAGTACCATCGGGTTCCGCCGTCACTTTCCACCCAGCTTCGGGATAGGAAGGATAGGTGTGTGCGAGTTTTCCACGGTAGCTGAGCTTTACCGAAATTTCTGATTTTGTTTCTGGATACAGATATATCAATGGTTTTAGAGGCACAACCTGAATTTCAATAACTTGAATTCCCAGTTGAAGATTAGTGCTTTCTTTGAGTTTAATAGGGACATCAAGAGTGGTGTATCCCACATAAGAGATGCGAAGAATGTACTCGTCGTTGGCAACATCTTTCAATTCAAAATGTCCATTCTCATCAGTAACGACGCCAGTTATAGTAACACCATCTTTAATCAAAATAGCGGTGGCAAAGGCCATGGCTTCTTTTGTTGTTTGATCGATTACTTGCCCCGTAATAGTGGATTTCTCCCCAAATGAAGGAGTGGTTTCAATCGTCACCTTTCCATCTTCACAAACTGTTTCTTTTGTTTTTTTACTCTCTTTACATCCAAGGAATGCGATGAGGGAGAGGAGGATTATTGTTGTATGGAGGCGCATGGGCTGTTGGTTTTTGGCTTTTGGCTTTTGGCTGTTGGCTGTTGGCTTTTGGCTTTTAGCTGTGTTTGTGCAATATCGGGAAATTTATTCATCGCAACAAGGTGATTCATATTCTGCAAAGACAGTTCACTGCCCATCTCGACAGGCTCGATGCATCGCCTCGATACATTTCAACTTCGTTGAAACACTCGGGGACCGGCAATATTCCGCCCTTAAAAAGAGAACGAGTAGTCAGAATTGCGAAGCAATTCTGACTACTCGTTCTCCCCCTTCGAATTGCAATGCCCGGTCCCCGAGTGCTGAGCGAAGCGAAGTGTATCGAGGGGCGGAGCTCGTTGGTGCAGAATATGCTCGAAGTGTATTGAGCGCCATGGCCCGCCATTCCAAAATACGCTCGAAGTGTACCTGGGTGCCGGGGCTCGATCTTGAAATTTGTGCCTCACATAACCGAATCCCAAAGCACAAGCTTCTCCTGCAGTATCTGATAAGCTTGTAAATTTTCTCCGTCTAATTTATTGAATTTCGTTGGTAGATTCTTGAAATATTCTCTGCATTGCAGATCGCCTGAAATAGTTGCTATGAATAGCTTATTCATGATATCGAGGATGTCTGAATCACCGTTTAAATCTGAGTTCTCGTAAAGCTTTATTGTCTGATTGATTTCCTTCTTTGAGTATTTTCTAATATTTCTGTTGATCGAAATGCTTTGAATAAGCTCTTTATTTTCATAATGAAATTTCTCAACAGACCAATTGGTCTTTAGGTATTCCATTTTTTCACCGATAGGCAATGAAATAGTTTCTTCCACAAAGAGTGTATCACTTTGAGTATTTATTTTGCAAAGTGATTTATCGTCCCAATGACCACTAATCGGTTCTTGTCCACATAATCCTAAAGTAAATTGAGAGAAAAATTTCTCTTTACCAACTTCAATAGGATAGCCGCACAAAAAGATAGTTTTTTCATTCAAGAGGCTTAATGTTGTATCAGTTCTACCTGGTATAAAAGGACAATTGCAGCATGAATTGGAATAGATAAATTCTCCTGTATAACGACCATCATAGAAGGTTTTCGCCTCTACCGGCGCAGTACCGAATTGATTTTTATATTCGAGGTATAGTCCGTTTAGAACATCGGTGTAACCACTCCAGGAAACGGGGACTTTTTCTCCAGATTCTAGATATTCTTTGTATAAAATAAATTCACTGAATTGCTGGAATACCTCAGCGGAAGATTTTAAGTTCCCGCTTTCATAATAATCTCTCCTTAGTCGAAGGGAATCTTTAATTGGCTCGTATTCTATCTTAATAAGCCCATTCGGCCAGTATTCGATTTGTTTATTGATTGCGCTGTCTTGCCAATAAACAAGTTCTAAATTATGAAGAGGGAGAAGTATAGCGTTGTTTGATTGTCCAATGGAAGACATGTATGCCAAGGTAATAAATAAGATGAAGAAATATCTCATTAGACACGGAGTTTTCCAACACAAGAAAGGAGCAATATAAATTGATAAAACTTTCAATTTTGCTTTTGAATTATGTTCAGGCCAATGTCATTATATAGATGTAGCGGATTTATAAACTTCAGATATTATGTTAATCAGTTTTTCTTCAATTTCATAGGCTGAGGTTAACTGAAAATCTATTTTACCATTAGGTTCATTATATTCCATAAGGAGCGTCCTGATTTTTTGTGATACATCATTGAATTCCGATCCATGAATTTGCAAAAATTCTTCAATAGTATTGTCAATAAAGGATGAAGGCATATTTTTTTTAGCGCATTCTACCGCACTAGAATCTAGATAGATCTCATTTTTTCGATATGTTGTCATTTCTAAATAAACGAAATGTAATCTGTTTTTGATTATTACATCCCTTGAAATTTCGGAGAATTCACTGTAATCAATGAAGGTTTTTTGAATATATGCTTTTATAATACAACGGGTAAGACTTGGTTCTTGAAGTCTAATATTTAGTTGATTAATGGCATTAAGAATAATTTTTTTTTGTGCGGATTTTTCTGCGTTGAATTGATGTTCTTCATATTTTCTAATGAACCAATTTATTATGGTTGTAGCATATTTTCCAATTTTTACATTTTGCCATATTTTTTCTTCGTTTTTAGGAACACACCATTTAATTGAATCCTCAAATTCTTTTTTGTTGTTTTTCATTAATAGACTGTCTAGGAGTACTTCTAGGGCGCTTTCTTTTTTTTCATGATCGGCAAGCAACGTGAATATCGCACTTATTTTCGTTTGAATATCAACCGGTGTTGCATTCCAAATAGCTGGGTTTAACAACATGGGGAGTAGATTCTCAACTTCGTTTGATATTAATTGATTTTGGGAATTATAATTTTTTATTAAATCGGTAAAAATATCTAAATCAATAGTTAAATTTAATGTTCCGTAAAAATATAAGCTGAAGGTTTCTTCGTCGCACGCTCTGCCGGGTCTCATGCTATTGGTTCCTGTGAATAACTTGTTTAAAATGAAATTCAAACAAGTTTGCTCATCGACTTGGGTATTGTTATAGATTGTAGCAATTGGTTTTTGATTTTTTTCCCAATTTTGAATTTGCAAGTATCTCTTACCATCGGGATTTTCTGAAATGGAAAAGTTGTTTT
>JBJOKO010000121.1:0-7836 GCA_046046035.1 Bacteroidota bacterium
CGAAAATGGATACAAAGTTCACTCAAAGAAGACGAAAAAATCACAGCAATAGGGACCGGAGGAAATATCAACACTCTCTTCAAAATTGCTGGTAAAAAGCCTTCACAGACCATTTCTTTTGACGAAATAACCAAGCTACACACAACAATTTCGGCGCTCACTGTTGATCAACGTATTACCAAAATGCGCATGAAACCTGACCGTGCAGACGTTATTATACCAGCCTGCGATATCTATTTACGGTTGATGGGGTATTCTAAAATTCAAAATATGATCGTTCCCAAAATTGGACTTTCAGACGGAATTATCCTTGATTTATTCAATAAATGGCGCGAGAAACAAGGGTAAAAAGCCCTTCGTTTGTATCTTAGTGCACTCTTAACCATATGA
Organism: Bacteroidota bacterium; assembly: GCA_046046035.1. Taxonomy (GTDB): domain Bacteria; phylum Bacteroidota; class Bacteroidia; order Flavobacteriales_D; family Sanyastnellaceae; genus JAIXWP01. The sequence goes on from JBJOKO010000121.1 coordinate 391, forward strand.
AATCAAAATTTACAATGCGAGCAATTGCTCTTTCAATTATTGCTCTAACATTTTTTGTTAGAAGCGAAGCTCAAGTTCTAGGCGAAGTACTTTATTCATGGGACTTTGCAGAAGGTCTGCCTTCTGGTTGGACAAATACTAGCGACACTGGAATTAGTCTTTGGGAATATCGTGGTCCGAACACGGTACCAAGCAACGCCGTGTGCTCTCGTGGGTCGTGTTCATCAAGCTCCAGCCCACTTCAATCCCAAACTCTTGCTAATGGTTTCTTCATATTCGACTCCAATTATTGGGATGATTCTGGACCATCTTGTGGAGCAGGTTTTGGACAAGGCCTTGATCCAGCACCCCATGATGCTTTTCTTACATCAGGTTTGTTAGACTTCACAAACTATTCAGCTGTAGTTATTACATTCCAACAACAATTCCGTCATTACATAGCTTCATCCAAATTACAAGTCTCAAATGATGGTGGAGCAACGTGGATTGATGCTGGTAGCAATACTGGAGCAGAATCAGGCAATGTTGAATGGAAAAGTTATAACATCTCCTCCCTTGCTGCCGGTCAAAACGATGTGAAATTTCGCTTTCGATTTACCGGAACCTATTATTGGTGGCTCATAGATGACGTTTACATTTACTCACCAAATGATAATGACATCGCCATTTCAGCACCGAAGTATGTCAACAATCCAACACCCGACAATATCTTCAATGATTTAGAATATGATCAGTACCCTCTGACCATGTTAGTTCCCTTCAACTTTTCAGCAACAGCAACGAATATTGGGGGAATGACTCAAAACAGTGTGAATCTGACCACCAACGTTTTAAACTCTTCATCATCTATAATACATACCCAAACTAGCGCTTCTACTAATTTGATCGCTGGTCAAGTGGCAGTGTTCAACACACCAAGTGCCTACACTCCACCCTCAGTTATCGGAGACTATACCATCGAGTATATTATTGATCAGTCGCAAACGGATGAAAGCCTATTGGACAATGTTGCGTCAAAAAATTTCACCATATCTGAGCATACTTACGCTCGAGACGAAGGTCCTATAGAAGACATCTACACTCCTGGAGGCACTCTAGCCACAGCCCTCCAAGAAATTGGTAATATTTTCGAAGGTACAAACCAAAACAGAAAATGCTACAGTATCACCGTGGCTCTGGGAGAAGGAACAACCGTAGGTAGCCAAATTCAAGCAATCGTTTATGACGAGAACTTAGAAGAAGTAATTACCATGAGTGATCCTTACACGGTAAACATTGCGGATCTAAACCAAATTGGAGAAGAATTCACAATCACTTTGCCTCTTCAATCCCCAATTGTAATGTACAACGATACCATTTTCAATGCAATGGTAAGAAGTATCACCCCTGGTGCTTCTCTCAACGTTGGCCGCTCTGGACAAGCTCCGGAATCGACGTGTTTCGTTCGTTATTATGAACTAAATTTCTTATTCTTCTTGGCAAAAATTCCAATTGTTAGGATGAATATTTTCAATAATAATGTTACACCAGGTTGCATGGATGCGACAGCCATGAATTACAATTCATCAGCAACTGTTGAAGATCATTCTTGCAGATACCCAGGATGTACAAATGAAAATGCCAGCAACTACTCACCTACTGCCAATTGGGATGACAATAGTTGCGTGGTGGAAGGGTGCACTGATCCCGAAGCATTCAATTATGATCCACTCGCTACCATTGACAATGGAAGTTGTGTAACAGGCGGTTGTACTAACCCTCTTGCCACCAACTACGACCCAAATGCGGATGTTGATGATGGCTCTTGCTATTTAGAAGGATGCACCAATATCTTGGCAGATAATTACAATCCAGCCGCAACAGTTGACGACGGTTCATGCATCATCTTTGGCTGCACTGATCCAAATGCAGACAACTATAATTCTGAAGCGAATACGGAGGATGATTCATGTATTTATTCAGGCTGTACAAATCCCGAAGCCAGCAACTATGATCCACAAGCAAATTTGGATGATGGAAGCTGCACCATCTTTGGATGCACAAACTTCGAAGCGTTGAACTACAATCCAAATGCAAACGTTGACGATGGCAGTTGCCAAATCCCAGGTTGCACTGATCCTGAAGCAGACAACTACGATGTTGAAGCAAACTTCAATGACGGAACTTGTGTTTACCTTGGTTGTACAAATCCTAACGCTATAAATTTTGATCCTTTTGCTAATGTGGATAATGGAACTTGCATCGTTGAAGGCTGCACCGATCCTATAGCAGACAATTACAATCCTGAAGCAAATAGTGAAAATGGATCATGCGAATATCTAGGCTGCACTGATACCGAGGCGAGTAACTATGACCCAACGGCAGTGACTGACGATGGAAGTTGTATTTATCCTGGGTGTACAGATCCGGAAGCAAACAACTTTGATCCAAATGCAAATCAAAACGACGGTTCGTGTCTGTACAATACTGCGACATTTGAAGTAAACATTACTGAAGGCTGCGCTCCCCTATCGGTGAATATAACAAACCAAACAGATCTTTCTGGTGGCGGAATATGCGATTTCACTGTAGATGGCAGCAGCATTCAGAATGAATGCTTAACCAATTTCAATTACATCTTCGATACGCCGGGTGTATATTTCATCACATACGAATTCACTCAAGGTGTATCAACGTCAACAGCTACAGTAGGACCTATAACAGTTTATGGACCTCCTACTGCTCCAGTTCTTGAATTCAACAATGATGATAATTCAATGACATGCACCAACTGTTTTGCCACAGAAAATGCATGGTATTTAGATAACGAATTGCTTAGTCAAACTACGAATCCAATCTCCGTGTCAAACGTGAATGGCGCGCCGGATAATGGGTATTACACTTTGACAATTACCGATGAAAATGGTTGTTCGTCTTCTTCTGATGAATTGCTGGTATTTGAAATGGAACTTTCCTATTCTCAAACAAATCAATGTATTCCGTCAGAAATGATCGTTACTAATACTACTGACGTTCCAGTTGGAGGTTCTATGACGATTGATTGGGACAATGGTTTGGGGATTCAAAATGCCAATAATGGTATTAATGCATTCACCTACGACGCTGCAGGTACATATCAAATAGAACTAGTCCTTTCGTGGAACGGTAACGAAACAAGTACGACTTACGAAATCACAGTTAACGAAGGAACAGTGCTTAATTTGGTCTGGGATCAGCTCGGAAACATTGTTTACTGTGTGAATTGTGAAAACGGATCTTCATCATGGACCATCGACAACAACCCTGTTGTAGGCGAAGGACCATGGGACGAATCTTTGGGAACTAACTACTATGTAGAATTTACAAATGAATTTGGTTGCGTTTCTGACGCTTCTATTTCTACAATTGGAATAAATGAGTTTGATGTAAACGAACTTAGCTTATATCCAAATCCAGCCTCAAGTGAAATTAGAATTTCTCAGGATAGACTCCCATACAGCCTACAAATCGTAGATATGTCTGGTCGCATAGTTTATAGTCAAGAGAACATTTCACAGAAGTCATTAGACATTGATATTTCCTCGTTCAGTCAAGGATTGTATCAAGTTCAGACTATTTCTGGAGGTATTGTGAAACACTCTAAACTCGAAATCGTAAGATAAATCGAAAAGTTAATAGACTTAATAATGCGTTAAATACGGGATGGCACAAACTACATTGTGCCATCTTTGTTTTGTAATTAGACAGAGGGTCTTGTTAAATATTGGTTAAAGCCAATGCATAATGAATCTTTCTGGCCCTAGTTTTGAGTTAAAGAAAACAAACAACACAATAAAATAAATCAAATGAAAAAAGCTCTTCTTTCTTTAGCATTCGTAGTAGGATTGATTTCCTTCGCTTCTGCACAAACACAAGTAGTTAGTGGTCCATCAATCACTGTAGACAAAGAAGTACACGATTATGGTACTATTCCTTTCGGTGGAAACGGACAATGCGAATTTAAAGTAACAAACACTGGTACTGAGCCTCTTATCCTTAGCAAATGCAAAGGTTCATGCGGTTGCACAGTTCCTACTTGTGAGCCAACTCCAATCATGCCAGGTCAATCATCTAACATCACTGTTAAGTATGACACTAAGCGTGCAGGTGTAATCAACAAATCAGTTACTATCACTTCAAACGCTGTTAACGAGCCAACTAAAGTGGTACGTATCAAAGGTACAGTTGAAGCTGATCCAAACGCTCCAGCTCCAGGTGGTGCTCCAGTAAAAGCTCCAACAGGCGCTCCAAACAACTAAAATCAGCTATTGGCTATTGGCTATTGGCTAAAAATAATTTAGAGAGGACTTTGTCCTCTCTTTTTTTGACAAAAAAATACAATAAGACTTCTATCAACCAAACATCACGCTTAAAGCCAAAGGCTAAAAGCTAATAGCTAACAGCCAAAAGCCAAAAGCCAAAAAAAACAATGAAAAAAGCAACTCTATTCTTCGCGATGATACTTGGATTGTCAATCTTCGCGTCAGCACAACCATCAGAACTTATCTCTGGTCCTGCAATCAAAGTCGATAAAGACATTCACGATTATGGAACTATAGCAGTAGGTGCAAATGGTGCATGTGAATTTAAAGTGACCAACACAGGCACAGAACCTTTGATTCTAAACAAATGCAATGGTTCATGCGGATGCACTGTTCCTACTTGTGATCCAGCTCCAATCGCCCCTGGTGCGTCATATATCATCGTAGTTAACTACGACACCAAACGTCTAGGAGAATTCAATAAGTCCGTTACAATAATGTCCAACGCCGTAAATGAACCAGTCAAAACAGTTCAGATTAAAGGTATGGTGCAGTAGGCTGTATGCTTTAAGCCGTAAGCTGTAAGCTGTACGTATTAAAAAAAAAGAGAGGACAAAGTCCTCTCTTTTTTTATGCTTAAAGCTTAAAACTTAAAGCCTATAGCCTAGTTGATCGTAATCTTCTCAACTACTTTTCCTTTTGCAGTAGTAACTTCTACCATGTAGATACCTGTGCTGAAAGCCTCTGTGTTAACTACAACATTCATTGAGTTAACGTTTTGGCGAGTTGCAACAACTTTACCCATCATGTCATAAACTACATACATTTCAATGTTCTCACCAGTGCGGATTGTGAAACGCTCGCTAGCTGGGTTTGGGAACATTTGAACAGTAACTTCTTCGTTCTCATAGATACCAACGTAGCAAGGGCTAGTTGGAAGATCCAATGCACAAGCGATACGAGGAACTGAGTAACCCATGATAGAGTCAATCATATTCATTGCTTTAGCCTCAGACATATCTGGGTTTGTAGCAAGACCGTTAGCGCTGTTCACGTTGTCTGTAGCCCACCATTCCCATGGAGCTGAATCATAAGGATTCGCAGCATTGATCAATGGATACAAACCATGATAATCATTGTTATTCATGTTTGCAGACTCAGTGTATGGAAGACCTGGTGAATATCCTTCAGCAAGTTCGAATACATCGTTAGTACCGAAAGTAGCAACAGCAGCTTGAACATCATAAGCACCGCTAACTTCAACGATGTTGTAGTTCAATACTGGAACTACTAGAGTACCTGTAGTGTAAGGAGCGAATGGATCTGTTGGAGATTGGAAAGAAATCATTGGAACATCAGACTCGTCAACCCAAGAGATGTCACCACAAGCACCGCCCATGTTAACCATTACATTGAAGTCAGAATCATATCCAGCGTGGTTGGTATAGCAAAGTGTGTCTTCACCATAAACACCATAGCTAGTGCCGTAGATATCACCATTGATTGATTCAATTACCATTGGAACTGGACCAACATCTGGAATATCTTGAGTGAACTTAGGAAGAACGATATCGCTATAAGCATCGATTGTTGCAGATGCATAAGCAATATATCCACCTGTACCTTGACCCCAAACTACGATACGAGAAGGATCGATACCGTAAGGATTGCTCATAGTAGCCTCTGTCATTCTGAAATAACGAATTGCAGTGCGGCAATCTTGAACACCACGGTAAGCAGCGTTGATAAGAGTGTTAACACGAACTGCTTGGTCAGTTGATGTTGGATTCCATCCCAAACGATAGTCGCAAGAAGCAACTACATAACCCAATTTCGCAAGACGAGTGCAGATTTCAACTGCTGTTGAGTCAGTGCGAGTTCCAGTTGGTTGACCGTTTTGTGGTGTTGGAAGGAAGTTACCAGTGTGGAAATAAAGAACTAGTGGACGATCTGTTTCAACGTCACCAGCTGGTGTGTAAACGTCCATTTTCAATTCTTGTGGAACTGCTTCGCCAAGAACTGGTACATAAAGTACAGTTGCATTCACTCCGTATGTAACATCAGTTGCTACATCAACATCAGAGAATGTCTCAGTCATATAACGCTGAGCTGAGATAGATCCCCAAGCTAACGTCATGATGAACATCAATAAAGTAGAGATTCTTTTCATCGATTGTTTGTTTTGTTTGATTTGTATGGTTAAAAAAAATTATTTCTTCAATTCGTAAAGAATTGTAAAGTAAGCCATTCTTCCAATTCGTGGACCTCCGTAGGTTTGGAATTGTTTGTTATTTAACAAGTTCGAAGCACCAAGTTTGAAATTGAAGTTGTGTTTCACCAACGTGTAATTCACTTGGGCATCTACCATGTCGTACGAAGGTACGAAACCTGTGAATTGGGGAGAGCCTTCAAACAAGAAACCTTTCACCCATTTATAGTTAATACTATAACCCCATGAATTTCCTTCATCTGAAACTAGCCAATCACGCGCTGACAATCCAACATTGAATTTATGCTCTGGAGTATTGAAGGCCGGGATAATAGGGTCATTTTCGTCGGTCTTGACAATCTGATTCCAAGAGTAATTCCCATTAATCGCGTGCACTTTATACACGTAGTAATTCACGCCAACACTTAATCCTTGAGTTCTAACAGTGTTCGAAGAATTTGCACTGTAACGATACACTTGAACATTATTAGCAAAGCCCAACTCATCGATGTCAGCTGATACGCCCAAATTGTATCCAATAAAATCTTTATACATGCTGTAGTAGTAACTCGCATCGATAAAGACTTTATTCTTAATACTACCGCGATAGCCAAACTCAATCGTTTTAACTCTTTCAGGGCGAATAGCATCAATATTGAAATATCTCAATGTGTCTTGCAATTGAGTGTCTAGGAAGTCAACAAAACTATTTAGCTCAATCAAATTCTGAACACCGTTTAGATTTCCGCTAAGAATCGCCGGACCTACATTCAAATGCAAATATTGGTCGGTCAATGTTGGATTGCGAAGAGCCGAAGAGAAAGAAGATCTCAAGTAATGATTCTTCTTTGGTTGGAAAACCACAGACATCGCAGGACTCACTATCGCATCAAAATTTTGATTCTTATCGACGCGCACCGTTCCTGAAAGAATCACTTTATCTTCTTTGAACTTACG
>JBJOKO010000122.1:0-7829 GCA_046046035.1 Bacteroidota bacterium
AGGAATATCCGATGCGTATACTGCATTGAGAAGCGGAGAGAAGACAAAGTCACCAATACAAGGTGGTCTCAAATACAAGCTCAAGATCCTTCTTGGAATTGAGCAAATCAAATTACTCGCTGAGATAAAAAAAGAATTATCTCAAACAGAATTTGATAAGCAACTAAAGTTAAGTTACCAAAATGGTTTCAACTTTTTGACGGGCAACTATAAAAACAGACCTGAGATAAAAGAATGGATCCATAAAGAAAATTATATAGAATGAATATCCTAGTGACCGGGGGGGCCGGGTTTATTGGCAGTTCACTAATTGACGTTCTTTTACGCGACAGTAAAAACCGTGTCGTAAGCATTGATAATTTCGATGCATTTTATGATCGTTCAATCAAGGAGGGAAATATTAAGAACCATTTCTCCTTTCCCAATTTCGAGTTTCATGAAATGGATATTCGAAATATCAATAAGTCAATGCTTGTTGATCAAGACCTCGACATCATAATCCATCTCGCTGCAAAAGCCGGTGTGCGCCCAAGTATTGACCAGCCTCAAGCTTATTTCGATGTAAACATCAATGGCACCTTGGAACTTTTGGAATTCGCAAAAAACAGAAATGTCAAACAATTCGTATTTGCTTCATCAAGCAGCGTTTACGGAATAAATGAATCATTCCCTTGGAGCGAAAGCGATCCTGATCTAATGCCTATCAGTCCTTACGCTTCTTCAAAATTAGCTTGTGAGAAAATTGGATTTACCTATAGTCATCTATTCGATATTCGCTTCATAGCATTGAGATTCTTTACAGTTTATGGTCCAAAACAAAGACCTGATCTCGCAATAAGCAAATTCATAAATAGAATAAGTAAAGGCCTTGCCATAGATGTATACGGCGATGGATCAACTAGCCGCGACTACACATATGTCGAGGACATCGTAAAAGGAATTCTCGCGGCGATGGATTATAAAGAAAGTAAATTCGAAATCTTCAACCTAGGAAATAACGAAAGACATTCTTTGATTTCATTAATCAACACCATCGGCGAAGCAACTAATCAATCTCCTATCCTAGTATATCGTGATGATCAGCCCGGAGATGTTCCTCACACATGTGCCGATATTTCAAAAGCCTCAAAACAATTAGGCTATCATCCTGAAACCTCACTTACAGCAGGAATTGCTAATCAAATTGCTTGGTCAAAAAGCACCCAAAAAAATGATTGAAAAAATTTCACATAATTCGCTCGAGCTGGCGATTATCATTCGTTCTCAATATAAAAAAGATGGGATTGAATTCTTCACCAACGATAACGATTCGCAACAATTGGGATATATGAATCGTCCCGAAGGTTATGTCATTCTTCCTCACAGACACAACCTTGTTCCTCGAGAAGTGCATCTCACCCAAGAAGTTTTGCTCATTAAAAGTGGAAAGGTGCGCGTAGATTTTTACGACAATGATCAAGTATATATTCAAAGTCGAATTCTATTCGCAGGAGATGTAATTCTTCTATCAGACGGCGGACATGGCTTCAAAATGATTGAACAATCAGAAATCATTGAGGTCAAACAAGGACCTTATTGCGGAGAAAAAGACAAAGTTAGATTTGAATCCATTTCAGAAGATTTGGTTAAACTCAACGATTAATGAATAGCAATTTCCAAGATTATAGTAAATACTACGATCTTCTTTATAAAGATAAAAACTATAAAGAGGAAAGCCAATATGTGCTTGATAAACTAAAAAAAATAAACCCGAATGTTCATTCGGTTTTAGAACTTGGTTGCGGAAGCGGCAATCACGCTCGACATCTCTGTTCTAATGGACTTGTCGTTACTGGTATAGAACGCAGTGAAGACATGATCGCCGAAGCGTTGAAGAAGAATATCACAGATTTCTCGCCAATACATGGAGACATTTCAAATTACAAAATCGAAAAGAAATTTGATGCCGCCATTTCGTTATTTCATGTGATTTCTTATCTCAACACCAACGAAGAACTTATCTCCTGTTTCAAAAACACATACGACCATCTCAATTCAGGTGGGATATTCCTATTTGACATTTGGTACACACCTGCTGTGCTCACCCAACGACCAGAAACCAGAGTCAGAAAATTAGAAGATGAAACTGTACGAATAACACGTATCGCTCAATCCACATTGAATCATGAGTTGAATGTAGTGAATGTCAACTTTGAGGTAATAATTGAGAACAAGCAATCCAACACTATTTCTACCCTTCAAGAAAATCATCCAATGAGGCATTTCAGTGCTAATGAAATTGACCTTTTGGCAAAACTTACAGGGTTTGAAGTACTTGAAAAGGAAGAATTTTTATCTTCACAACCTGCGAGTGAAAAAACGTGGGGAGTTTGTTTCATTCTTCAAAAAAAATAAAAAATGCATAAGCCAATTCCTGTCAATACACCAATACTAGAAGGCAACGAACTGAAATACCTCACCGAGTGCATCACTACTGGATGGATTTCAAGTGAAGGTCCTTTCATTACAGAATTTGAAAAAAAGATGGCTGCGTATGTTCAACGCAATCATGGAATAGCTGTTTGTAATGGCTCTGCCGCGCTCGATATAGCAATCAAAGCAATGCATTTAGGCAAGGGCGACGAGGTGATTATGCCCGCTTTTACCATCATAAGTCCAGCGCAATCCGTTGTTTCTGCCGGCGCAACGCCAGTTCTCGTAGAGACAGATCTTGCAACATGGAATATGGATGTTTCGAAGATTGAGGAGAAAATTACCCCGAAGACCAAAGCCATCCTGGTAGTTCATATTTATGGGTTACCAGTTGACATGGATCCTGTACTCGAACTTTGTAAAAAATACAACCTCAAACTAATCGAAGATGCCGCAGAAATGCACGGTCAAACCTATAAAGGTCGTCCATGTGGCAGTTTTGGTGACATCAGCATTTTCAGTTTCTATCCAAACAAACATATCACCACTGGTGAGGGCGGTATGATTGTTTGCAATGATGAGGAGACTGCAGAACGTTGCAAAAAACTCAGAAACCTAGCGTTTGAACCAGGTCGTCGATTTGTGCATCAAGAAATTGGATGGAATTATCGCATGACAAATCTGCAAGCAGCACTAGGTCTTGCACAGCTAGAAAGAATTGATTCGCACATTATTCGTAAAAGAGAAATTGGAAGAGCATATCAAGATGGATTAAAAAATCTCCCAGGTTTTCAATTACCGCTTGAACAAACAAACTACGCTGATAATATCTATTGGGTATTTGGACTTGTTGCAGAGTCACAAGAATTATGTGAATCAACATGTGCTAAATTGAATAAAGCTCAAATAGGCACCAGACCTTTCTTTTGGTGTATGCATGAGCAACCAGTATTTCAAAAAATGGGATTGTTCGCGAATGAATCCTATCCAAATGCAGAAAAAATAGCTCGCAACGGTTTCTACGTGCCAAGCGGACTAGGATTAACAAATGAGGAAATTAGCATCGTAATCGATGTGCTTGTAAATGGATAAATTAAAAATAGCTGTATACATTGATCCTGACTACAAACCTCAAGTTGGTGGTGGATATAGTTATGCTTCCAAACTAGTTGGTCTGATTGATCAATATCATTTTGATGATCAAATTGAAATTGTTTTCATTGGAGAAAACAACCTTGGTAAGAATGTTTTTTCCAAGAATTTCATTCATATACCAAAAGATGAATTCATCAGAGAAACCTGGTCTTTTGGAAATAAACTAAAGCTTAAAGCTCTCCAGTTACTTCCATTTGGCAAAGGCCTATTAACGGAAATTATTGCTGAACAAAAAAAGCAAATCAACGAGAAGGTAGTAGATTTCATCAACGACAACAAAATCGATCTTGTATATTATCTCAAGCCTGAAAGCCATCCTTATGATACAAGCTACATCATGACGCATTGGGATTTAGGGCACAAAACGATGTTTGCTTTTCCAGAGGTAACCTTGGATTCGAACTATGAAAAAAGAGAAAAATACCATCGTATAGAACTTCAAAAAGCATTTGCGATTTTCACTGAAAGCGACACAAGCGTTGAAGAACTTTTGCAATTCGAGAGAATCAATAAAGACCGAATGTTCGTACTTCCGCTAATGCCTGGCAAGGTGGTTGACATGAATGTATCTCAACAAGAGCAATCAGATATCTTAAAGAAATGGTCACTAGAAATTGAGCAATACTTCTTCTACCCTGCTCAATTTTGGGCACATAAAAATCACTACGCTTTAATCAAAGCTTTTGATATAGTTTCCAAACAAAACCAGAAACTCAAACTGGTACTTAGTGGTTCGGACAAGGGCAATAGACGATACATTGAAGAACTTGTTGCATCACTCAACTTATCCGACAAAGTACTTTTCGTGGGATTTATATCAGATGAAGAAGTGCATGCTCTATATCGAAATGCAAAAGCCTTGGTAATGCCCACACTATTGGGACCAACCAATATGCCTCTCCTAGAGGCCCATGTTCTTGGATGTCCTGTATTGTGCAGCAACCTGAAAGGTCATATCCAACAAATGGGAAATAAGGCAATCTATTTCGATCCAATTGACCCTGCAGATATTGCAAATAAAATGAGTAGTGCAATTCCGAGGCACAAGCCCTATCAAGACGAAACGGATTATGGAAAAATACTCAACGAAAATTTTCTCAAGTTGATTCCATTAAGAAGAACATTTGGAAAAACAAGATAAACTTATCTCCTAGCGATAATCGCCATATTTGCTTCCCTGTTTTCTCCTTCTCGCCAGCGCTTTATTGCTTTCTTCATTCGCTGAAAAAGACTTGGCATAGAGAGATCTTCTTTTACCAAAATACAATCAGATTCTTCTACCCAGCCAATGCCAACAATATAGGCTTTGCCATTTACACGTTCAGAAATACGCCCGGTTTTTGCTTCTGCTAAAGTCGACATTGGTGTAGTATCCTGCGGTAATGTATAGGTGCGTGAATTTGCTTTTATAGAAACTTTAGGACATCTCGTTACGAATTCTCTCCACTGTCTTTCTTCGTCAACTTCATAGAACTCCACTGAACTAAATCCCGCGGCCTTGAATACTTCTCTATAGTATGTTTTATTTGCAGCAAACAAAGGGATAGAAGAACCAGGTTTCCAAAGTTTCGAAAAGCGCATCTGAGCAGGGCCTTCGCCAACTATCATATCCTCTCGAAGATGAAGAACTTTATTTGCTAATGATGCTAACTTAATATGAGCTGTATAGGGATCATGCAGCCAAATGATCACATTCCCACAAAAAACGTAATCAAATTTTCGATTCAATTTATCAAGCTCATATATAGAAAGTGAATGAACTTCTACTTTTGAATCAAGATAGTTTTTTGCAGCTAGAATGCCGTAGTTCGGCCATCCGTTGGTCATCTCCCAATTGTGCTTGTCATTATGATAAATGTCTGTAGCTACAATTTCACTAGCCCCTTTAGATTCTGCAATAAACGAGTACATACCGTCATTTGCTCCTGCATCCAAAAAGCTCATGCCTTTCAAATCTTCAGGAAAATGTAAATCATTCCACTGATCCTCAAATCTCACTCCTGGTGTATATACATTATTCCCAAGAGGAATACGATGTCTCCAAAAGTGGTAATTATAAATTGAATCCATTTTATTGCTCATAGCACAGGTATTTCCTAATTCCTCTTTGTTGTTTTTTTCAAAATCCTCATAGCACTCGAAGTCGATAGTTTATCCGCCATTTTATGAAAAACGCTTAGCAACTTAGCTTCTAAAGCTCTTTTCTCGTGCAGTAAATCTATGTAATCCGAATACCAATCGGCAAGCTCCGGGAGAACTCTCCGAATAACTTCCTTTTTTTCTTTGTACTTGATTTCGCTAAGCTTCGGATTTGAGCTCAGACCGTCCATTTCAAAGAAAGTAACTACATTTTTGAAATTATAGGTAGAGCACTTTTCTATCGCTATTGCACGAATGAAAAATTCCCAATCCGATTCAAATCGATTTCGCTCTTCATAAAGTCCAATTTTATCGAAAAGCACTTTTTTGATAAAAGTCGCTTGGTGATGAATCGAGTTTCTCGCAAGGAAAGACAAGTCCAGATTTTCAGGAGCTGTGCCTATACCTTTTGGGGAATCTATATATCCATAAATGATATCAGCAGAAGAATTTTCGTCAAACACTTTTTGTACAATGTTGTTATCGATAAAAGAGTCTCCGCTATTCATGAAAATCAGGTATTCGCCTTTTGCTTGAATAATTCCTTTATTCATCGCATTATAGACACCACTATCTTTTTCGCTTAAATAAAAGTCAATGTCTTTTGCGTTTTCCTTTATGATTTCAACACTACCATCGGAAGAAGCCCCGTCGATAACAATAAACTGAATGTCAGAAAAGGTTTGATTCACCACACTTTTTATTGTGCGCGCCAACCCCTCAGCATTGTTGAGATTTACTGTAATGACACTTAACTTATATTCAAAACGTGGAGCTGAATCAAGAGATTCAGTTTTAGTATGGGGCATGGTCAAAAGTACAAAAAAAAGCCGTCCCACCTATGGCGGGACGGCTCTTGTATTCTCAAAGAATATTATTCAGCAGCTGGAGCTGTAGTGCCTTCTGTAGCACCACCTTCCATACCTGCATCATTCATCATTTCATCAAATTTCTTGTCAGCAGCTTCTTCTGCTTTCTTTTTAGCATCTGCAGAGCACTCTTCCAATAAAGCTGAGCTTTGCTCCGGAGTGAAATCAGCTTTTGGATAACCAGCAACCAATTTGTTTACATAGCAATCACATATTGAAGCTGCGTCATCTGGATAGATGATCGACTGCAATGATGTGCAAAGTTCTTTTGTTTCTTTTTTGTTTTCGTCAGTCCATCCGCCGCCGCATGAAGTGAGAGCGACAGCAATAGCCACGACAAATAACATAGCAAGTTGTTTTTTCATGTTATGATTTTTTGAATGGTTAAATAAAGTTTAGCAAGCTAATCTACACAAAATTCATTTAACCGCTGCATTCTTGTTGGCCAATTGACCACAAGCCGCATCGATATCTTTTCCACGAGATCTGCGCACGTTAACGATTAGATTTCTACTTTCTAGGAATGTTGCAAATGCATTCACCCTATCCGGATCCGCCTGCTTAAATTCCCCATCATCAATAGGATTATACTCGATAATGTTAATTTTCACCGGAAAGCTCTTACAATAATCTGCCAATTCGTGGGCATCCTTTATTGAATCATTGAATTCTTTAAAGATGATATACTCGATGGTAATTCTTGTTCCTGTCTTGTCATGGAAATAACGCAACGCCTCTGAAAGAACTGAGAGGCTATTGGTCTCATTGATATCCATGATTTTATTTCTCTTCTCGTCATTCGCCGCGTGCAGCGACAATGCAAGATTGAATTTCACTTTGTCGTCGCCCAATTTCTTAATCATCTTGGCAATACCTGCGGTACTAACCGTGATACGCTGCGGCGACATACCTAGCCCTTCAGGCGAGGTTATTTTTTCAATTGATGAAAGTACGTTTTTGTAATTCAAAAGCGGCTCTCCCATTCCCATATACACAATATTGGAAAGCGGGATTTTGTAAAGTGCTTCTGCATCATTTTTCAAGAATGCCACCTGATCATAAATTTCACCCGCAGTCAAATTGCGCATCATCTTTAATCGACCAGTTGCACAAAATTTACACGCCAGACTGCATCCCACTTGAGATGAAATACAAGCTGTCATTCTCGACTTGGTAGGAATAAGCACTCCTTCGACTACTTTGTCTTCGTCTACTTTGAAAGCACATTTAACAGTGCCATCAGAACTCACTTGC
>JBJOKO010000123.1:0-7798 GCA_046046035.1 Bacteroidota bacterium
ACCCCTATTCAACGATTCGATTTTTTTGATAATTCTATTCATTGGATACCGATTATAAACCGAGATCCTCTTTTTTGATGGCCTCAGAAACGCTCACATCAATGCGCTTATTAATAAAAAGCGCCTTTCCTTTCACGTATCCTTTGGCTTCAAGCTTTAATTCTTGCTTGAAAAACAACGCAAGTGCATTGCCCAATACCTTGGACAATGCATCTTCCGTTGAAGTCATTTTCATTATTTGGACAGTAGTCGATTTCTTCGGAATTAGGATTTCTTCAAATTGCTCGATAGTACCTAAGAAGCTTCCCTCTAAGAACACATCGATTTTTGAATCCTGCATTTTGATATCGTACCAATTTGGATTTTCTATGGTAAAGAAAATCTGTGCTTCTAATTTGTCACCTGAAATTTCAGAAAACTGAACGTTTTGGACATCAGAAACCTTTACGTCTTGGTACATCTTGCATGATGTGGTGGATAACACCAGCATCAAAGCCATCATTCCGAAAAACCGCACTGACCACTTTCTCATTATTCTGCAAAGAATTTATGGAAGTAAGGAATTGTTTCGATTCCTTTATAATAGTTGAATACTCCGTAGTGCTCGTTCGGTGAGTGAAGCGCATCGCTATCAAGTCCGAAGCCCATAAGAACAGACTTCAATCCTAATTCACGTTCAAACAATGCTACGATAGGAATAGAACCACCACCGCGTGTCGGAACAGGTTTCTTACCATAAGTAGTTTCCATTGCTTTAGCGGCAGCTAGATAAGCTTTGCTATCAGTAGGAGTTACAACAGGCTCACCACCGTGGTGAGGGCGAACTTCTACTTTCACTCCTGCAGGAGCGATTCCTTCAAAATGCTTTTTGAACAAATCAGTGATTTCATCAGAAACTTGATTTGGAACAAGGCGCATAGAGATTTTAGCAAATGCTTTAGAAGGCAATACAGTTTTAGCTCCTTCGCCGATATAACCGCCCCAGATACCATTGCAATCCAATGTTGGACGGATACCAGTACGCTCAAGCGTAGTATATCCTTTCTCTCCTCTAACGTCGCTGATGTTGAGGTCTTTTTTATAAGCTTCCAAATCAAATGGAGCAAGGTTAAGATCCTTTCTTTCAGCTTCAGTGAGTTCTACTACTTTATCATAGAAACCTGGGATAGTAATGTGGTTGTTCTCATCGTGCATGCTCGCAATCATTTTCGCGAGAATGTTGATTGGATTAGCTACAGCACCACCGTATACACCACTGTGTAGGTCACGGTTTGGACCAGTAACTTCTACTTCTACATAGCTCAATCCGCGAAGTCCGCAGTCGATACTAGGAACATCATTAGCGATGATAGAAGTATCAGAAATCAATACCACATCCGCTTTAAGGCGTTCTTTATTTGCAATACAGAAAGGACCTAGGTTATTGCTACCTACTTCCTCTTCCCCTTCGATCATGAATTTCACGTTGCATGGAAGCGTACCGCTTTTCCACATCGCTTCAAAAGCTTTCACGTGCATAAACATTTGGCCTTTATCATCGCAGCTACCGCGAGCGAAGATGGCACCATCAGGGTGAATTTCTGTTTTCTTAATTACCGGTTCGAATGGAGGCGAAGTCCAAAGTTCGATTGGATCAGCAGGCTGCACATCGTAGTGGCCATAGACCAAAACAGTTGGTTTGCTCGGATCGATAATCTTCTCTCCGTAAACGATCGGATAGCCAGCAGTAGAGCAAAGTTCTACATTATCAGCACCCGCGTTTTTGAGGTGTTCGGCTACTTTTTCAGCAGTGCGAAACACATCGTTTTTGTATTGAGGATCTGCACTAACGCTAGGAATGCGAAGCAAATCGAATAGCTCATCTAGAAAACGTTGTTTGTTTTCGTTGATATAGGATTGGACCTTTTCCATGAAGAAAAAAAATTAGGCGACGAAGATAAACCAAAAAGTAGTGAGACAGTTAGACAGTGTGGCGGTGAACTTAAGTGAACCCAAGTGGAAACAAATGAACACAAGTGAACACAAGTGAACACAAATGGAAAATCATTTGGGTGCACTTGATTCCACTTGGGTGCACTTGGGTGCATTTGATTCCATTGGGGTGCACTTGATTCCACTTGGGTGCATTTGTTTCCACTTGATTCCACTTGGGTGCACTATCAAACTGGAAACTTTCGGGCATAAAAAAAAGTCCATTTCTGGACTTTTTGTGCGGGCGGAGGGACTCGAACCCCCATGCCTCGCGGCGCTAGATCCTAAGTCTAGTGCGTCTACCAATTTCGCCACGCCCGCTTAAGAGGTGCAAAGATAATAAAATTTTGATTACTCCAACAATTATCAACTTTGATTACCTTTGCACCCCCAAAAAAAGGGGCCACGCTAAGTGAGAATCAAAGATTTAAACGATAGTAAAAAAAAATGAATATTGTCCAAAACAACATCGATGCGCTAAACGCAGAGTTGAACATCCGTTTGGAACCAGCTGATTACAGCGAGCGTTTCGAAAAAGCACTTAAGAACTACCGCAAGAACGCCAACATCCCAGGCTTCCGTCCTGGTCACGTTCCTGTAAGCTTGATCAAACAACGCTATGGTAAAGCTCTTCTTGCTGACGAAGTAAATAACATCCTTCAAGATGCTATCTACAAATTCATCAGCGAGCAAAAGCTTAATGTTCTTGGAAACCCTATCCCTAAAGAAGGTGATGATGTTGGAAACTGGGACAATCCTACAGATTTCAATTTCACATACCAACTTGGTTTGGCTCCAGAATTTGAATTGACATTAGATAAGTCTCAATCTTTCGATTATTTCCGTGTAGACGTTAACGAAGAACTCGTAAACCGTCAAATCAAGGATCTATCTCGCCGTTATGGCAAGCTTTCTAACCCAGAGGTTAGCGAGTCTGAAGATATGCTTATGGTAAACCTTGCGCAGGTTGGCGCAGACGGAAACGTTGTAGAAGGTGGCATCAATAGCAAGACTACTATTTCTATAGAATACATCAAAGACGCTGGCACTAAAGCAAAATTGACTGGTTTGAAAGTAAATGATGAAGTGGTTGTAAACCCTCATCACTTGAGCTCTAATCACGAAGATCTAGCTCAAATGCTTGGTATCACTCACGATCAAGTTCACCACCTTGAAGGCGACTTCAAATTGACTGTAACTGACGTGCGTCGCATGGAACCAGCTGAACTTAACCAAGAATTATTCGACAAACTTTTCGGTGAAGGCACTATCACTAGCGAAGCAGATATGCGCGCTCGTGTTCAAGCTGACATCGAGAAAATGTTTGAGAAAGATTCTAACTGGATGTTCAAACGTGAATTCGTTAAAACAATCGTAGACCGCATCAACCCTACTCTTCCTGATGAATTCTTGAAGCGGTGGATTCTTTTGGCAAACGAAAAACCAGTTACTCCAGAAGCACTAGAAATTGAATACCCTTCTTACGCAGGTGGTCTTCGTTGGCAGTTGATCCAAAACAAAATCATCCGCGATAACGACATCAAAGTAACTATCGAAGATGCGAAAGCTCACGTGAAGCAACTTCTTAGCGAGCGTTATGCGCAATACGGAATGAACTTGGAAGAGGAGCAATTGGAAGAGCTTTCTAAAAAGACTCTAGGCAATCGCGAAGAAGCACAAAACGTTTATGATTTCCTTTACGAAGATGCTGTTGTTAATTTGGTAAAAGCAAATTGCACCATCAACGAAAGCAAACTCAGCTACGACGATTTCGTGCACAGAGTGCAGCATTAAGAAGTGTGAAGTATGAAGGTTGAAGGTTGAGGGATGGATGATGGATGATGGATTTGAAATCCGGAATTAGGAATTCGAAATCAATAATAGAAAAAGGGCCGCTGAAATATCAGCGGCCCTTTTTTATTTTATCCATCAGCCATGCCTGAAAGGTAGAGAGCCACGGTCCGCACGACCTCTCGACTTCGTTCCGAATTGACTCGCTAAACGCTCATCAATTCTCCACTCCGCTCGAGGACCGGTCGCGCGTTTTTATAAAAGATTTGGGGATTGAATAAAAACACTTTGTGTTTTTATTCAATCCCCAAATCCCCCCCCAAATGAGCGATGCCCGGTCCTCGAGCGGAGCATTGACAAGCCGCTAGGCGCAGGCAATGCGCAGTCGAGCGCTGCATCGAGCCTGTCGAGATGAGGCTGGTCCCGACCGTGGCACGGAAGTGTGAAGTATGAGGGTTGAAGTGTGAAGTAAAAAAAATCAGCTAAAATGATTAGGGCTTGAACAAAAACACAAAGTGTTTTCATTCAAACTTTTATTGTTTGATAATGCGCGATGACGTCTTCTCTTCGCCGTTTATGATTACTAGAGTGTAGCAACCTGGAGCATAATTAGACATCTCAATTGACGTCTTGTTTGTTCCTGCGATTGCAGCCATTTTAGTATTGTAAACTTCACGACCCATCATATCATATACAAGTACATTGATTACTGCCTCGCTTGACGCGTTGAAAGTAACATCTACGTTGTCTGATGTTGGGTTTGGATAAACATTCAATGCATCTACTGAAGCAACTGAAGTTACTTCTAGCTCTTCTGTCAATTCAACAGAATCACCTTCTCTGAATGCTGTTGAGCTAATGCTCGCTCTTACTGTATAGCATGAAGTGTTGCTGAATGCTCCACCGTATCCATATACTTGAATTTTGTAAGTTCCTACAGCACCATTGTTGTAGATGATAGCTTCACTTGTAGTACCACCGTTTTGTGAAACTGCAATTTGAGTTCCGCTTGGGTTGTAAAGCTTCACATCATAGTCAGCTGGAAGGTTTGTCAAATCAATACGAATGTTTTTGTTCGCAGATGTTGTAGTGAACTTGAACCAATCCTTGTCTGTAGAAGTTGAAATCTTAGCAATGATGTTAGTGTTCACTGCAATTGTCTTAGCTGTACCAGAAGTATTGTTATTCTCATACGTGTCTGTGCAAGTTGTAGATGCAGCAGATGTAGTGAATGATGCAGCTGTGCTGTAAGCGCTTGTTCCAGAAGTACAAGTAGCACTTACTTGGAAGTTGTAAGTAGAAGAAGCCGTAAGACCAGTCAACGCTTTACTGTTTGTAGTAGATGTTGTAGTAGTCCAAGTTGTAGCCGAGCTCAATTTGTATTGAATGCTGTAGCTAGTTGCACCTGATACAGCTGTCCAAGAAACTGTAGCGCCTGAGCTAGTGATTGCAGAAGAAGCAAGACCAGTTGGAGTGCCGCAAGATGTTGTAGAAGCTGTAGTGAATGATGCGGCAGTGCTATATGCGCTTGTTCCTGAAGAACAAACTGCTTGCACTTGGAAGTTATAAGTTGATGCAGCAGTCAAACCACTTACAGCAACACTATTCGTAGCTGAAGTAACAGTAGTCCAAGTTGTAGCAGTGCTCAATTTGTATTGAACGTTGTAGCTAGTTGCACCAGATACTGCAGCCCATGTAAGAGTTGCGCCTGTAGTAGTTACACCAGAAGAACCCAATGTTGCAGGAATTCCGCATGATACTGGAGTACCAGAACCACAACCATTTGAAGTCAACAAAGAAGCGCGTGAACCGCCTACTGCAAACAAAGCTTGCATACGAGTAACTTGTCCGTTTGAGAACATGTACATACAAGCGTCATCAGTGTAGTCCATGTAGTTCATGAACATGTCACCGTTTGGACCGTTGCTGCAAGATACTGTTGGGAAAGTTGGGCAACCGTAGTTCTCGTCACCTTGGTTTGGAGTATCAGCTACGTTATCTGTTCCTGTGCAACCAGTGCCATCATCACCCCAAATGTGGTAAAGATTCAACCAGTGACCAACTTCGTGAGTTGCAGTACGACCTTTGTTGAAAGGAGCTGTAGCTGTTCCGATTGTACCGAAATATTGGTAGTCGATAACAACTCCATCTGTAGCAGCAGAACCACCTGGGAACTGAGCGTATCCTAGGATACCACCGCTGATATCACAAACCCAAAGGTTCAAATATCTGTTGCGGTCCCAAGCATTAGCACCACCTGTAGTAGATGATTTTACTTGGTCATTTGTACCAAAAGCTGTTGTTGATGTTTGCACACGGTTGATACCAGTAGTAACGTTTCCGTTTGGATCAACAGTAGCAAGACAGAATTCGATGTTAGCGTCAGCTGCTGTGAACACTGAAGGAACACCTGCAACGTCTGCATTCAATTTTCTAAAGTCAGCATTCAATACATCCAATTGCGATTGAATTTGAGCATCAGAAATGTTCTCAGTAGTGGTATTCCAAACTACGTGAACGACAACTGGAATGGTTACCAATGCACGTTCTCCGTCGCCACCACGAGCGATAAACTCATTTGTAAATGATTCAATTTCTTGACGACGAATCTCGAATTGAGGATCCGCAGCTTTTTGAGCTTCGTAAACCTCCATAGATCCGCATACACGCTGTGCGTTTACTGCAGTAGTAATCGCAAGAAATGCTGTAAGAAGCGTAAAAATTCTTCTCATTCTAGTTATGTTTTTTGTAGGTTGAATAATTTCGTAACAATCAAAAATAGAGAATAATTTCATTTCTAACAAATGAAATGTGTATTTAAACGCCTGATTTACAGAAATAGGAGTATAAGCGGTAAAGATTACCTTTACAAAGTGAATGAGCCCAAATCCATAAAATTCAGTCTTTCCCTATTTATCGAGATTCTAGCAGTCGTATTTAATCTGCTTTTCACGATTCTTTATATCCAGAACAATCGCTGGTGCTTTCTATTTGGGATCATCGGCCCGCTGCTTCTTGCCTTTTTATGTAAAATAAAAAAGCTCTATGCCGATGCGGTATTGCAAATAGCCTATATCGGTTTTGCGATTTATGGTGCACTGGTTACACAAACCGATTGGACCCCTACTCCATTTCCAGCCTACGGCCACGGACTCATCGTAGCTTTCGGTGTTATGGTAGTTTTTACTATTGGAAAATTACTCAAGCAAAAGACAGACGCGGAATTCCCTCTGCTCGATACATTCACCACGTATTTCGCATTAGCAGGCACTTTCCTCATGATGCGTCTCAATCCCGAAGCGTGGATTTATCTTATCGTGATTAATTGTACTTCGCTATTGATGTACACACGTCGCAAACTATATCTCGGAGCACTTATGTTTGCACTCTATCTATTGATGTCGATAGATGGATATTTTCAACTAGGAATTTTCTCATGATTCATATAGCGATTGCAGGTCCAGAGAGTTCTGGGAAAACAACATTATGCGAACAACTCGCCGCACATTATAGCGGTGCAGTGCTGGTGTCAGAATTCGCACGAGAGTATTTGGAAAAAAACAAACCCCATGGCAACTATACCATCGATGATGTTCGCTTTATGTTTTCAGAACAACTCTCGCGATGGACAAAATCGCTAGAGGAAGAAGTCGAAATCGTAATCTGGGATACCGACCCAATGGTCTATAAAATATGGGTCAGTGAAGTGTATAAAGAAAGTTGGAAAGAGATCAAGATTGCAGTTGATGAAATGCATCCAGACATTCTATTTTTATGCAAACCCGACATTCCGTGGGAGTATGATCCATTGCGTCAAAATCCGAATGACCGCGATCGACTCTTTGAAATTTTTAAAGAAGAATACAGAAAAAGTATTTCCGATTACATCATCATCAGTGGAGATAGCGAACATCGAAAAATGATTGCTATTGAATGCATCGATGAAGTGCTTACCAGTAATTGACGCTACGTCCGTAGATCAATCTGAATAGCAGTAATCCGCCAAAAGCACCGATGGCATTCGCTACAAAATCGA
>JBJOKO010000124.1:0-7775 GCA_046046035.1 Bacteroidota bacterium
GCCACACTATCCAACTACCAAACTACCACACTATATTTGACACATGATTTCGCGTTCGACAATTGATAAGATCTACCAAACCGCCATTATTGAGGAGGTCATTGGGGAATTTGTCAATTTGAAGAAATCAGGATCCTCATGGAAAGGGCTTTCCCCTTTTGCCAACGAAAAATCCCCCAGCTTCTTCGTAGTTCCAGCTAAAGGAATCTACAAAGACTTCTCATCCGGGAAAGGTGGCAACGTGGTGGACTTTCTTATGGAACACGAAAAACTCAACTATCCCGAAGCGCTTCGCTGGCTCGCCGCGAAATACAACATCGAGATCGAAGAGGACAAACAAACGGAAGAACAACAACTCGAAAAATCTGAACGCGAAAGCCTCTCTCTCGTTACCGAATGGGCGGCCAAGTGGTTTCAAGAACAACTCCATAACTCGGAAGAAGGACAAGCCATCGGTCTTTCCTACTTCCAAGAAAGAGGATTCCGTCCCGATATCATCAAACGCTTTCAACTTGGATACTGTCCCGATAAATGGGATACCATGTCGAAAGCCGCGATTGAAGCAGGATACAATATTCAATATTTAGAAAAAACAGGTCTCAGCCGCGATCGCGAAGGAACTCCGTACGACTTCTTCCGCGGACGTGTGATGTTCCCAATCCACAACATCAGTGGAAAGGTGATCGCCTTCGGCGGACGGACGCTCAAAAGCGATAAGTCTGTTGCCAAATATTTCAATAGCCCTGAAAGCGAACTCTACATAAAAAGTAACGTTCTCTTCGGACTGCATTTGGCGAAAAATGGGATTGTAAAAAATGATGTCTGCTACCTCGTTGAAGGATACACCGACGTTGTTTCACTCAATCAAGCGGGAGTAGAAAACTCCGTAGCATCAAGCGGAACGAGCCTCACAGAAGGTCAAATTCGTTTGATCAAACGATACACGCACAACATCACCATCCTCTACGATGGAGATAGCGCGGGTATCAAAGCAAGTTTCCGCGGAATCGATATGATTCTGAAAGAAGGAATGAACGTTAAAGTTCTCCTCTTTCCAGATGGCGACGACCCGGATAGTTTTGCTAGAAAGCACAGCAGCGAAGAGATTCAAGCGTTTATCGCGTCAAACGCCAAAGACTTTATCACATTCAAAACATCCCTGCTTCTCGAAGATGCAGGGAATGATCCCGTAAAAAGAGCAGGACTGATTCGTGGTATCGTCGATAGCATCGCCCTTATCCCAGATGCTATTACGCGCGCTGTTTACATTCAAGAGTGCAGTCATCTGCTCAATATACAAGAGGCCGTTCTGCTTTCTGAGCTGAACAAAACCCTCATCAAATCAGCGAAAAAAGACAATCGCGACGAACCGCCTGTTCCCGTTATCGATGATGTGCCGCACACTGGCGTGCCTGATTCCGGAGAACAAGTTGCTGAGTTCGATTTGCTTCATCAAGAGCGCGACTTCATTCGACTTCTGCTAACCTACGGTGAGCAAGCGATTGAGATCATTATTCACGATCAAGAAGGCAAAGAAGAACGCGTGCCAATAAGTGTTGCAGAATACCTTATCGGAAGCCTGGAGCAAGATGGGATGATTCTCGAAACAGAGACTTATAAAAAGATTCTACTCGAATACATCGAATTTATCGGTCGTGAAGAATTTCCTGAAGTAAAAAACTTTGCACTTCATCAAGATCAAAGTATTTCATCAGAAACCAGTCAGGTCCTCACTTCTCAGCATCACATGAGCGACAATTGGGCTGCGCGACACAGCGTTTATCCAGAAACAGAAGATGTTCAACTCAAAAAGGCTGTAAAAGACTGTATCTTTCGATTCAAACTTCGAAAGGTGATGAAAATGAGCCAAGAAGTAGAAAGAGAAATGGAGCTAAATCTTGAAAACGAAGAAATGCTCGATGCGTTGATGAAAGAAAAAATGAATTTGGACAAGACAAAACAAGAAATTGCAAAATATTTCGGATCTGTCATTGTTTAAAAATCCAAGTGAGCAATTCTTATCTAAATAACATCGTTTCCTCTGAAAAGCGACTTCTTGTTGCTTTCACAAAATACTTGCGCTATTTAGACAACAGCGACGAAGCTTTCAACGCTGGTTTCAACGATATCATCGAACTTCTAAAATCAGATGAAAAATTAGCGTACCGCTTTTCATTTGAGGTAAAATCAATATTTCGACTAGAAGGTTTTGGATACGTTCTAAGTTCAAGCAACATCCAACTTCACGGGAGTTTTTGGCAGGAATTTTCTTCAAAAATTCGCGCTAAAATTCTTCCCAAACTCAACAGTGCCAACGCTTTCAAGTTTCGACTACAAAAGCTTTTCAACTTTGATCTAGATTCTCAGTGGCTTTCGAAAATCACAAAAGAACAACTGAGACAACTCACGGATATCGCATTTGCAATAAAAGAAGAAAACGACAATCAACTCGAAGAAGCTGTAGCAATTGCCATTCGATTAGTGAGTCACAAAATAGCTGCATTAGGGATTGAAAACCGAATGGTCATTCGGCATCAAAATCCACTGATTCATCAGAATCAGTTTATGGAATTGCCACATCTCGTAGAACGATTTCTAGAAATCTACAAATCAGGTTTCGATGCCGAACATAGCAAAGACAATGTGCGCGCACAACTTGATAGGCTTCGCAGACATTTACAAGATGTAATCGATGCAAGCGAAATTCAAGGCACAGATATTCAAAAGACATTTCTTGTTTCGAAAACAAGGCAACTCATTGATCGTCTTGAGAATTTATGTGTGTGTTTACAGCCTGGCAATCAGGATGCCGACTACGCTGTTCACCGCATTGCACAAGACATTGTAGAAGAAGAATACTCATCTCAAAATTTTCGAGGTTTCTTCAAAAGCAATTTGAAAACCCTTTCGCTACGTGTGTCAGAGCATACGAGTCACACCGGTGAACACTACATTGCAACAGGACTAAGAGATTATTCAAAATTCCTGTATGCAGCCATTGGAGCGGGTTTCATCGTTAGTGTACTTGTGTTTTTCAAAGCATGGTTACACATGGCCAATCTCCCACTCTTCTGGGAAGCGATGGTGTTTTCGTTGAATTATGTTTTGGGTTTTGTATTGATACAGATTTTCCATTTTACCCTAGCCACCAAGCAGCCTGCAATGACGGCAAATGCAATCGCGCGTTCGTTGGATAGTAAAGACGGTAAGCCCAACATCCCTGAGCTCGGCATCACCATAGCCAAGGTATTTCACACGCAGACCATTTCATTTATTGGAAACTTGCTCATCGTATTTCCTATACCATTCCTCATTTCTTGGGGACTAGATGGACTTTTGGATTATTCCATGTACAATCAAAATGAGGCAGTTAATGTGATGAATAATCAGCATCCATTTCGCTCTGGAGCATTATGGTTTGCGGCTATAACAGGTTTGTTTCTTTTCGCAAGTGGATTAATCGCTGGATATGTCGACAACAGAATCATTTTCTCAAGAGTCCCAGAAAGGGTGCGTCAATTGAAGAATTTAAAGAAATTAATCGGCTTCAAATCCACCATGACGTTTTCGAAATATTTGGAAACAAATGCTGGCTCATTAGCCGGTAATATTTCACTCGGATTTTTCCTAGGCACAGCCACCTTCTTTGGTTCAATTACAGGCTTCCCATTTGACATTCGTCACATCACCTTCGCAGCGGGCAGTTTTTCATCCGCGCTCTACTTCGCCGGCGATGCCGCAGTGCTCAAAGATGTGATCATAACAATTATTGGCATTCTCTTCATCGGGGTCATCAATTTCGGCGTTTCCTTCGGCCTAGCCTTCTATTTCGCCTGCAAAAGCCGAGGCATCAGCATCCGCCAAACCCCCGAACTATTCACTTTCCTCTGGAAGTATCTAAAAAAGTATCCCCAGGATTTTCTTACTGCGCCTAGACAGCCGCGACAACCGGCGGATATCCAATAGTGTGGCAGTGCGCCAGTGTGGCTGTGTGACAGTGGAACAAAGTGTGGCAGTGCGCCAGTGTGGCTGTGTGACAGTGGAATAGCGAACGAAGTGAGCCCAGTAAGCGCAGCGAACTGCAGTGAGGAAAGGGGGGGACACTGAAGCGCAGCTTCGGTTAAACACGCGCCCGAGCGCGTTACACACTCGCCTTTGGCGAGTTACACCCCCGCGAAGCGGGGTAGACCACGCGAAGCGTGTTTAACGTGTTTTATTTGCGTGAATACCACTTTTAAGGTATTTTTGCACTCAGAAACCAATTTAGAAGTAATCTAAATAAATAGAAGCTTTATAGAACAAATAGGTGCTTCAAGGGTTTTAAACGAAAATGACGGCCAATGATTAAGGTGAACGATAGCGCGAAAGCTCAAGTTATTAAACTTCTCGCAGAAGAAAACCATCCCGAAAATGCATTCGTACGCGTCGGCGTTGAAGGCGGTGGATGTTCTGGTCTGATGTACCAACTCACATTCGATCACGAAATGAAAGAAGGTGATCAAGTCTTCGAAGACAATGATGTGAAAGTTGTAGTTGACAAAAAATCATTCCTCTACCTTATAGGTACTGAACTCGAATATACCGGTGGTCTCAACGGTAAAGGATTCGTTTTCAAAAATCCAAATGCCTCACGCACTTGCGGCTGTGGTGAAAGTTTTTCAATCTAATACCACCAAGCAAAATGGCTTACGAGGGCGACGAAACATTAGAATCGGTTACCAATAAAGAATACGAGTTCGGTTTTACAACCAACATCGAATCTGATAAAGCACCGGCTGGACTTTCGGAAGATACTATCCGAATGATCTCTGCTAAAAAAGAAGAGCCATTCTGGCTTCTCGAATGGAGATTGGAATCATTTAGAACTTGGCAAAAAATGACTGAGCCAGAATGGGCTCATGTCAATTACACCAAGCCTGATTTTCAAGCAATCTCTTATTATTCTGCTCCAAAGAAAAAAGTTGCGCTAAACAGCATCGACGAAATCGATCCTGAGTTGCGCCGCACCATGGACAAACTCGGTATCTCGCTCGAAGAACAAAAACGCCTCAGCGGTGTAGCCGTTGACTTCGTGCTTGACTCTGTTTCTGTTGCTACCTCATTCAAAGAAAAATTAGGAGAACTGGGAATCATCTTCTGCTCAATGAGCGAAGCGATCAAAGAACATCCAGAACTCATCAAACAATATTTAGGAACTGTAGTGCCTCGCACCGACAATTTCTACGCTGCGCTTAACAGTGCAGTATTTACCGACGGTTCATTCTGTTATATTCCTAAAGGCGTGAAATGCCCAATGGAATTGAGCACCTATTTCCGAATCAATGAATCGGGAACAGGACAATTCGAACGCACACTCGTTGTTGCTGACGAAGGCTCGTACGTTTCTTACCTTGAAGGTTGCACTGCTCCTCAACGCGACGAGAATCAATTGCACGCCGCTGTAGTAGAACTCATCGCTCACAAAGATGCTGAGATCAAATACAGCACAGTACAAAACTGGTATCCTGGCGACAAAGACGGAAAAGGCGGTGTATTCAACTTCGTTACAAAACGCGGACTCTGCGCTGGTGATCATTCCAAAATTTCTTGGACACAAGTAGAAACAGGTTCTGCAATCACTTGGAAATATCCAAGCTGTGTTTTGAAAGGAAACTATAGCACTGGTGAATTCTATTCTGTTGCTGTGACGAACAATCACCAGCAAGCGGATACTGGAACAAAAATGATCCACATCGGTCATCATACTACAAGCACTATTATCTCAAAAGGTATCAGTGCAGGAAGCAGTCAGAACTCTTATCGCGGACTTGTGCAGATCAACAAATCAGCTGATCATGCGCGCAATTTCTCGCAATGTGATTCTCTGCTAATGACCGACCACTGCGGCGCTCACACCTTCCCTTACATTGAAGTAAAAAATAAATCAGCCAAAGTGGAACACGAGGCTACCACTTCAAAAATCGGTGAAGACCAAATATTCTATTGCCTCCAAAGAGGTATCGATCAAGAGAAAGCAATTTCACTTATCGTAAATGGATACGCGAAAGATGTACTAAACAAACTCCCCATGGAATTCGCAGTAGAAGCCCAAAAGCTTCTAGCGATCTCTCTAGAAGGAAGCGTTGGGTAGTTTGATAGTGTGATAGTTTGGTAGTTTGATAGTAAAATGAATTAGTGCTAAAAGCTAATAGCCAACAGCTAAAAGCCAATAGCCAATAGCCAATAACAATGATTGAAATAAAAAACTTACATGCCCGCATAGATGAGAAGGAAATCCTTCGTGGGTTGAATCTTGTTGTGAAACCGGGAGAAGTGCATGCGATTATGGGACCGAATGGTTCTGGTAAATCTACACTTGCTTCTGTGCTTGCGGGTAAAGAAGATTATGAAGTAACTGATGGAAGTGTTGACTTCAACGGCAAAGATCTATTGGACATGGCTCCAGAAATCAGAGCTCGTGAAGGTCTCTTCCTTGCATTTCAATATCCAGTAGAAATTCCTGGTGTAAGTAATATGAACTTCATCAAAGCAGCTGTGGCTGAAACTCGCGAGCACCGCGGACTTCCAGCACTTACTGCGAAAGAATTTTTACAACTTGTAAATGAAAAATCAAAACTCGTTGAGCTCGATGGTCAATTGACGAATCGTTCGGTTAACGAAGGTTTCAGCGGTGGTGAGAAAAAGAGAAACGAAGTATTCCAAATGGCAATGCTCGATCCGAAACTCGCTATTCTTGATGAAACAGATTCTGGTCTTGATATCGACGCCCTGCGCATCGTTGCAAACGGTGTAAACGCGATGAGAAGCCCAGAGCGCTCTTTCGTTGTGATTACCCACTATCAACGTCTACTCGACTTCATCGTTCCTGATTTCGTTCACGTCCTTTACAAAGGAAGAATTGTAAAATCTGGAACAAAAGAACTTGCTCTCGAGCTAGAAGAAAGAGGTTACGATTGGATCAAAGAAGAAGTAGCAGCAGAACAAGCATAATAATGGAAACAACCACCGACATTCGTCCAAAAGACAAAATGATCGCACTTAGCGAATCAGCGGTATCGGCGTTGTCTGCTGCCCTTCCAGAAGTGGTTGCAAATGCGAAAGCTCAATTGCAACAACTCGATATTCCGACTACACGAAACGAAGAATGGAAGTACACACGCACCACTCGTATCGCTGCTGAGTCATGGTCGATTCAAAAAGATACCAATTCAAACGGTCTTGAAAATACAATCATTGATAATCTCGACGCTATTCGCATCGTATTTATCAATGGATTCTTTAGTGCTGAAAACAGCGCCATTTCTGCAGTTGAAGGATTGACAATTTTATCAAATGAAAATATCACAGCTGAAAATCTGAAGAAATTCAACGTTGCTTCTCCTGCAAATTTCTTTGAAGCGTTGCAACAAACTTCATCAACTTCAGCGGTATTTATTTCAGTAAATAAAAACACTGCAATTGAAAAACCATTGCACATTGTTCATCTTACCAATGCACCGCAAGCGCTCGCTTTACCAAGTGTTTTTGTAAATGTTGAAACAAGTGCATCAATCAATATTACTGAAAGTTTTCACGGTTTCGAAACCGCTAAAACCCTTACCATTCGTGCACTACACATCAATGTAGAAGCGAATGCAAATATTGAATTCAATAAAATTCAAGCAGAGAAAGATGAACAATTTCACATCTCTGTAGACAATGTAAATATTGCAAACGACGGTCGTTCAAACTTCAATACACTTACTGTAGATGGAGGTTGGACACGCAACGATTTG